>JBIOTT010000045.1:0-3800 GCA_044866195.1 Gemmatimonadales bacterium | reverse complement strand
GTGGCGCGCGGCGCGGCCGGCGGTGGTGCGCGTGGACGTGCCGATCGCCGGGCTGCCGCGGGACCTCGAGGGCTTCCGCATCGTGCAGCTTTCGGATCTCCACGTGGGTCCCACGCTGAAGCGGGAGTTCGTGGAGCGGATCGTCGCGACGGCGAACGGGCTCGCGCCGGACCTGATCGCGCTCACAGGCGACGTGGGGGACGGCTTCCCGCCCGCGCTGCACGACGAGGTCGCGCCGCTCGCGCGCCTTGCCGCGCCCCACGGCAAGTACTTCGTCACCGGGAACCACGAGTACTACTGGGACGCACCCGGCTGGCTGCGGGAGCTCGAGCGCCTGGGCTTCAGTCCGCTCGTGAACGCGCACCGCGTGATCCGCCGCGGGGCGGCGCGGCTCCTCGTGGCCGGCGTCACCGATCATTCGGCGAGCCGCCTCGTCCCGGGACACACCTCGGACCCCCAGGCGGCCGTGGCGGGCGCGCCCGAGAGCGACGTGCGCCTCCTGCTCGCCCACCAGCCGAAGAGCGCCTTCGCCGCGCGCGCCGCGGGCTTCGACCTCCAGCTCTCCGGGCATACCCACGGGGGACAGTACTTCCCCTTCAACCTGTTGGTCAGGCTGTTCCAGCCGTTCGTGGCGGGGCTGCATCGGCTCGAGGAGATGTGGCTGTACGTGAGCCGGGGCACCGGCTACTGGGGGCCGCCGCTGCGGCTCGGGGCGCCCTCCGAGATCACCCTGATCCAGCTCATCCGGGCGTAGCAGTCGTCGGGCCTTTTTGCTTCGTTCGTCCGACTCATCCGGGATCACTGTCACCGACTTCACGCCGGCTCACGGGCGTCGGGGCCTGACGCGGGGCTTGAGAAAGCCCAGGGCCAGAGCCAGTTTTCTCACCACCGGCGCCGTAGCCAAGTGGTAAGGCAGAGGTCTGCAAAGGGCCTCTGCCTTTTTCCTTTTCTGCCCCTCGATGTCCTAAGTGGTAGCGGTGAGCCGCATTTACCGTCCAGTGCGCTTCCGGATCAGTCATGCCTGTCCCGCAGAAACCCCAGGCGACTGCCAGCAAAAGTGCCTACAGTGAGTCCAACGCAGCATCTAGGTCCGAGGCTGAATCGGTAGAGCACCGGTCTCCAAAGACGGCGGGTCCATGCGGGCCCGCCCTTGGACGGGATCAACATGCCAGCTCGCGGGGGGGCGAGCGTCAAGCGACCGCTTGACAGGGCCAGAACAATGTTATATAACTTAACATCGTTATGAGCGCTCGGTCTAGTCCCAGTCTCGAGCGGCGCGAGCGGGAGCGCGCCGCAACTCGTGGAAAGATCCTCGAGGCTGCGAGGCGGATGTTCGTCCAGAAGGGGTACGAGGGGACGACGATGCGCGCCATCGCGGCAAGGATCGGCTACACTCCGACCGCGATCTACCACCACTTCCGGGACAAGGACGCGCTCGTTGCAGAACTCGCCGGGCTCGACTTCCGCGCGCTCGCACAAGCGCTCCGGCAGACCGGTACGGTGGCGGACCCGGTGGCCCGGCTCGAGCAGATCGGGGCGGCGTACGTGGAATTCGGCGTGACGCACCCCATGCAGTACCAGTTCCTGTTCATGACGCGCCGGCCTGAGGGCAGGGCGTCCGGGGCCATGCAGCGTGACCCCGGCGAGGATGCCTATGGGTTCCTGCGGCAGACAAGCGCCGAGGTGATCGCGACCGGGCGACTCCGCCCCGAGTTCAGCGATCCCGATGAGCTGGCGCAGATGTGCTGGGGCTCCCTGCACGGGCTCGTGGCCTTGCGGGTCGCCAAGGGCGACGACGCCTGGATCGAGTGGCGGGACACGCGGCAGACGGCCGCGAAAATCCGCCAGGTGACCCTCCGGGGCATCCTGCGGGAACCTGGACCGTGATTTTTTTGTTCACCGAGTTAACAGCGTTATCTAATATGACAGCGTTAGCAAGAGAGGGGACAATGGACACCGATAAGGGCCACCACCGCACCGCGCTGATCACAGGCGCTTCCGGCGGCATCGGCTACGAGTTGGCCAGGCTGTTCGCGCGGGACGGGGTGGGACTCGTGCTCGTCGCGCGGAACGGACAGCGACTCGCGACCGTCGCCAGCGAGCTGCGCTCGCTCGGAGCGCCCAGTGTAGAGGTCATTGTGGCCGATCTGGCGCGTGTGGACGCCGTGCCAGGCCTCGTACGGGAGCTGAGCGAGCGGCACGTGGAAGTAGACGTCCTGGTCAACAACGCAGGGTACGGACTGTCGGGGAGCTTCGCGACGACGGACGAGGCCACCGAGCTGGGGATGATCCAGCTCAACGTCGGCGCCCTCACCGCGCTCACCAAGGGGGTGCTGCCCGGGATGCTGGCGCGGGGCCGCGGTCGCATCCTGAACGTCGCGTCGACCGCCGGCTTCCAGCCAGGACCGTTCGTGGCCGTGTATTCCGCGACGAAGGCCTACGTGGTGTCGTTCTCCGAGGCCCTCGCGGAGGAGCTCGCCGGCACCGGGATTACCGTTACGACGCTGTGCCCCGGTCCGACGGCCACCGGGTTCGCCGCCCGGGCGAACATGCAGCGGTCGCGGCTGTTTCGGCTCGGCACGACCATGACCCCGGCGGCGGTCGCTGCGGCCGGGTACTCCGGCCTCAAGCGGGGCCGGCGGCTGGTCGTTCCCGGGCTGATCAACAAGATCCAGTTGCAGTCGCTGCGGATCTCACCGCGGCCATTGGTGCTGAAGATCGCGCGGGCGCTGTTCTCATCGTGAGACGTCCGCGCATGCTTCGCGCGAGCCTGGTCGGCGTGCTGTTGGCCAGCGCCCCGGCCGCCCTCGAGGCCCAGCGCCCCGACCCGCTCGGCCACCTCGTCACCAAGGCGCTTCGCACGAACCTCGGTCTGGAAGCGGAGCGGCTCGCCGAGCGCCGCGCCGCGGCGGATGTGCGCGAGGCGCGCGGTCGCTTCTTCCCCTCCCTCGGCCTCGACTCGCGCTATTCGCACTTCGACGGTGTGCCCAACGTCGGCGAGCTGGTGAATCCGGCCTACGCGGCCCTCAACGGGCTGCTCGGCGAGAATCGCTTTCCCACGAACCTCGACATCACGCTTCCGCCACGGCACGACTCGCGCCTCGAGCTGCGCCAGCCGCTGATCGAGATCAAAACGTCCATCTTGCTTGTGGACCTCACCAACCGCCTGCGCGCCGAGGGGATGGGTCTGGAGGAGGCCATTCGGAAAGCCGGGGAGGTGCGGTTTCTGCCCAACGTGCTCACGAGCCTGACGGCGATCGGCGGGCTTCCCATCGCCTTACAGGGCACGGGGCTGTATGCGCCGCTCGCGTGGGTGATCATCGGCGGGCTGGTCTCATCTACACTGCTCGCGCGGATCGTGACGCCCGTCATGTATAAGCTGCTCGCGCCGCACGTCGAGGCGGTGGCATGACCGAACGGCTCATTCTGATGGTGGCAACGCTCGGGATCATCGTCGGCGCACCCCGCCTGCACGGCCGCTTCACCAACGGCGTCGAACCGTCGGAGCGCGCCAGCGTCCCCGCGATGATCGGATTCTTTGCGCGGAGAATCTGGACATCGTTCGTGCCGCGGCCTGGCGCGGTACCACGCGTGCCCTACGACCAGGCGGCGATCGCGCGGAGCCCAACCATCACGTGGATCGGCCACGCGACGTTCCTGGTGCGGATGGACGGCGTGACGTTTCTCACCGATCCCATGTTTTCCGATCGGTCGGGCCCGGTTTCGTTTGCCGGGCCTCGCCGGTTGGTTCCGCCGGGCGTGCCGCTGGACGCCCTTCCCCCCGTCGACTTCATCTTGCT
>JBIOTT010000044.1:0-4316 GCA_044866195.1 Gemmatimonadales bacterium | reverse complement strand
TGATACGATTCCGGCCGATCATGATGACGACGATGGCCGCCTTGCTCGGCACCCTGCCGATCGCAGTCGGCGCGGGCGCCGGCGCCGAGTCGCGCCGGCCGCTGGGCGTGGCCGTGGTGGGCGGCCTCGCCTTCTCCCAGCTGATCACCCTTTACCTCACCCCGGTCATCTACACCTACTTCGACCGGCTGCAAGGACGGTTTGGGAAGGGCCGCAAGACGGAGACGGTGCCGGAGGAAGAGGTCCCGGCCCTCGTCGGTGTAAACAGCGTGAACAGTGAGCAGTGAACAGGGGCTCCGGGGGAAGCGGAGGCGCCCGTTCACCGTTCACTGTTCACCGTTCACGCTTTTCATCACTGTTCACGCCTTGCACCGAGATCTCCACCGCCGCCCACGACTCGCCCGCCGGCCCGGCGTACCTGAGATCGTACAGCCGCACCACGGTGCCCGGATTGCCGGGCCGCACCACCGCCGCTGGAAACCGGGACCAACCGAGAAAAGCGACCCCCGCGGGCGAAGCAGCGGCGGCCGCAACTGGCGGTGAATCGAAGCCCCTCGGCACCGGCTTCGGCCGGAGCATCAGGCCGCGTCCCCCGAGCCAGCCGAACGCCCCGAGCCGATACGCGCCCGGCGTTTCCAGCACCACGGCACGCTCAAGCGGGTTGGCCGGCACCGGCGCCACCATTTCCCGGGTGGTGGAAGCGAGACCTCTCGCCGGCGCCTGCTCGCGCACCAGCCTTCGCGCGACGAGGGTCGAGATCCCCATCCCCATGACATAGACTGCCGCGAGCCCGAGCGCGATTCGGGCGGGTCGCTCTGCGCGGCCTGATGACCACCCCCGCCGGCGGCCGACCCAGCTGACGATCGCACCACCGGCAAAGAGCAGCCACAGCCAGGGGTCGATGATGAAGAGCGTATCCGCGTAGAGCCAGCGCTCCGAGAACGGCATGAGCAGCCGGACGCCGTAGGTGTTGAGCAGGTCGAGCAGCGGATGCGAACCCACGGCGATGGCCGAGAGCAGCAGCAGCGCGCGGGCGCTGGGCGGAGGCGCATCGCGGCCTCCGCCGACCAGTCGGCTCCAGGCCAGCATCGCGCCCGCGAGCAGCGGCGGCAACACTACGAGGGCCAGCACCCCGTGGGTCCAGCCGCGCCGGAAGGTGAGCGCGAAGAGCGGGTCCCGCAGGTAGCTGAGGATGTCGATATCCGGCAGGTTCGCCCCGATCAGGAGCGTAGGCACGGCCAGCCGGGTGCGTCGCCGGAGGCCGGCCTCGGCCAGGACGGCGCCGACCAGGGTGTGGCAGAGGTTGTCCATCAGCCAACGGTAAGAGGTGAGAGGTGAGAAGTAAGAGGGCGAGGCGCCGGCCCGGGTCGGGCTTGCCTGGGTCCTCCCGCAATGCTATCCTTTCATCCGGATGTTAGGATGGATAGCGTGAGCGTATTGGACCGCTTGGGCGCCCTGGCCGACCCCACCCGCACCCGCCTCCTGCTGGTGTTGGACCGGCACGAGCTCTCCGTGTCGGAGCTCTGCGCCGTGCTCCAGCTGCCCCAGTCCACCGTCAGCCGGCACCTCAAGCTGCTGGCCGACCATCGCTGGGTCACCGCACGGGCGGAGGGCGCCAGCCGCCGTTACGCGCTCGCGCCCACCCTGGATCCGCCCGCCCGCCGGTTGTGGCAGCTGGTCCGCGGGCAGCTTGCCGAGGACGTTACGGCGACCCAGGACGCGGAACGACTCCGGAGCGTGCTCGCCGAGCGGCGCACCCGGTCCCAGGAGTTCTTCGCCCAGTCGGCCGGACGGTGGGACGCGCTCCGGGCCGAGCTGTTCGGCTTGCGGACCGACCTGGCGGCGCTCCCCGCGCTGCTGGACGACGGGTGGGTAATCGGCGACCTGGGCTGCGGCACCGGGCAGCTCACCGCCTCGCTCGCCCCCTATGTGGCGCGGGTCATCGGAATCGATCAGTCGCGGGCAATGCTGGCCGCGGCGCGGACCCGGCTGCGGGAGCTTCCGAACGTAGAGCTCCGCCAGGGCGAGCTCGAAGCGCTTCCGGTGGCCGATGGCGAGCTGGACGTTGCGATCCTCTTCCTCGTGCTTCACTACGTGCCCGAGCCGGTGCGGGTCCTGACCGAAGCCGGCCGGGCCCTCAAGCCGGGTGGTCGACTGCTGGCGGTGGACATGACGCCGCACCCGCGGGAAGAGTATCGCCAGACGATGGGGCATTTGTGGCAGGGTTTTTCGAGCCAGCAGATGACTGGGTGGCTCGGCGAAGCCGGACTGGAGTCCGGCCGATATCTCACGCTGCCGGCCGATCCCCGAGCCAAGGGGCCCGGCCTGTTCAGCCTCTCCGCCCGCCGGCCGGCCGAGCACGGGGCTGTACGGCCGGGAGCCGGGGGGACAGAATTCCGTAACCAGAAGCAGGACTCGCAACTGAGGATTCGAGGATGACGACAGCAGTCGAAACGGGAACTCGGGCGGGCCTCGAGCGCCTGCCGTTCAAGGTGAAGGATCTGAGCCTCGCCGACTGGGGCCGCAAGGAGATTCGGTTGGCCGAGCAGGAGATGCCGGGCCTCATGACGCTTCGCGCCGAATATCGCGGTGAGAAGCCGCTCAAGGGCGCCAGGATCATGGGATCATTGCACATGACCGTGCAGACCGCCGTGCTGATCGAAACCCTGGTGGACCTGGGCGCCGACGTGCGTTGGGTCTCCTGCAACATCTTCTCGACCCAGGACCACGCGGCGGCCGCGGTGGCCGTGGGGCCCACCGGCACTCCGGAGAAGCCCACCGGCACGCCGGTGTTCGCCTGGAAGGGCGAAACCCTCGAAGAGTACTGGTGGTGCACCGAGCAGGCGCTCATGTGGCCCGACGGCGGTGGACCCACCTTGATCGTGGACGACGGGGGCGATGCGACGCTCCTGGTCCACAAAGGCGCGGACTTCGAGGCCGCCGGGCGGGTGCCCGCGTTCGATCCCGCCGCCGATCCCGAGGAGTGGGGCGTGATCCTGGGCCTGCTTCGGGAGGAGCAGCGGAAGCACCCCGGCCGCTGGACCAAGGTTGCGGCCGGCCTGCGGGGCGTGTCGGAGGAGACCACGACTGGGGTGCATCGGCTGTACGAGATGATGCAGGCCGGGACTCTACGGTTCCCGGCCATCAACGTGAACGACTCGGTGACCAAGTCGAAGTTCGACAATCTGTACGGCTGCCGGCACTCGATTGTGGACGGCTTGAACCGGGCCACCGATGTGATGCTTGCGGGTAAGGTGACCGTGATCTGCGGTTATGGCGACGTGGGCAAGGGGTGCGCGCAGGCCCTCAAGGGCCAGGGCGCCCGGGTCGTGATCACCGAGATCGACCCGATCTGCGCTCTCCAGGCGGCGCTCGAGGGTTACCAGGTCACGACCCTGGACGACGTGGTCGAGACCGCGGACGTCTTCATCACGGCAACCGGCAACAAGAGCATCGTCACCCTCGACCACATGCGGCGGATGAAGGACAAGGCCATCATCGGGAACATCGGCCACTTCGACAACGAGATCGACATGGCCGGCCTCAAGAAGGCGGGGATACGCCGGGTAAACATCAAGCCCCAGTACGACGAGTTCGTCTTTCCTGACGGGCACTCGATTCTGGTGCTGGCGGAAGGACGCTTGCTCAACCTGGGTTGTGCAACGGGCCACCCGAGCTTCGTGATGTCGTCGTCGTTCACCAATCAGGTGCTGGCCCAGCTCGATCTTCACCTGAGCGCGAACGGCAAGCCGACGATCTCCGGTACCCGGTACACGGAGAACCGAGTGTATACCCTGCCCAAGAAGCTCGACGAGAAGGTGGCTCGGCTCCACCTGCCGAAGCTTGGGGTGAAGCTGACGCAGCTCACACCGGAGCAGGCGGCGTACATCGGCGTGCCGGCGGAGGGCCCGTACAAGTCGGACCACTACCGCTACTAACGGAAGAAAGGGCAAAGGGGAAAAGGAGGAATGGGGGACGGGGCCGGCTCCGGCCCCGCTCCCCCTTTCTCCCTTTCTCCTTTTTCTCCCTTTCTCCGCCTTCTCCCACATCCCGGTGTTTCGCCGGCCCGGTACCCGCATTACTGTGGGGAGTACCGAACGGCCGCCCCAGCGCGCCGGCCGACCACCAGATTTTCGAGCGCCGCGGTAGCGGCAGGAGGATATATGGCTCCGAAGACGACTGATTTTGAGGAGACCCTCGGCAGCCCGCCGCGGGGCGGTGGGGTGGGAACCGCTACCGGCCTGGTGCTGGCCGCGGCAGCCGCGGGCTTGGCCGTGGGCTTGCTCCTAGCACCGGAATCAGGAGAGAACACCCGG
>JBIOTT010000043.1:0-5301 GCA_044866195.1 Gemmatimonadales bacterium | reverse complement strand
CGAGCCGTCGTCGACCACAATCACCTCGAGCTCCGCCTCGGCCGGCCTCTGGGCGAGCACCGCGCGGATGACCCGGGGGATGAATGTCACCTCGTTGTGCGCCGGGATGATTACGGATACGCGACGGGACGGGTCCATCTTACTCCGTGGCGGGCACCGGAGCGGGGCTGCCGACCTCCTCGTAGACCGCATTCACAGTGGCGACGAAGCGCTTCCACCCCAGATTGGTCGCCGCGTAGGCTTGGGCGGAGCGTGCCAGCTGCGCGGCCCGCGGTCGGTCCCGCAGCAGATCGGCAATCGCTCCCGCCAGACCGGCTGCGGTAGGCTCGGTCAGCACGGCGCGGCTCTCGTCCAACAGGGCCCGGTGGGCGGGCAAGTCGGTCGCCACGATCGGGCGGCCCGCCGCAAGGTAATCGAACACCTTGAGCGGAAGGTTATCGCCGTAGCAGCGAGGAGAAACCAGCAGGTCTGCCATCGCAAGGTATCCGGCCATCTCGGCCCGGGGCTTCCTCCCCGGCAAGCGGATCCGGTCCGCCAGGTTGAGACGAGCCACCTCGCGCCGAATCTCGTCGGCCGGCTCGCCTTCGCCACCGACCAGCACGAACACGGCGTCAGGCACCGCCTCAACCACCCGGCTGGCCGCGGCCAGCAGCGTCGATAGCCCCTGATAGGGCTCGAACGTCCCGGCATACACCACGACCGGCGCCCCAGCCGGGATCTCGAGCTCTGCCCGCAGCGCGCTTTCAGTGCCGACCGAGGGTGCCGCCAGCGAGCTCGGAAAGTGCCACTCCCGCGCCAGCTTGCCCGGCGATGTCTCCCACACCTTCTGCAGCAGGCCGGCGCTGCTGACCACCGCGTCGGCGCGGTGCAGCAGCCAGGTTTCGCAGCGGCGGAGCAGTGCCTGCACTCGTCTCCCCCGCAACGCCCGGTACTTCACCATCTGCTCCGGCAGGCTCGACTGCATGTCGTAGATCACCGGCACGCCGTAGTACCGTCCCAGCACCACGGCGGGAAACGCAGCCTCCTCTACCGCGTGGATGCAATAGTACCGCTCGCGGCGTAATCGCCGCCACAAGGCCGGGACCATGGTCCCGTCCAGCAGAATTTTGCGCAGGGAGAGTCCGACCGGGACGTGCCGAATTCGAAACGGATTGGCTGATCGGAGGATCCGGAGACCTTCGATCTCCACGGCCTGCCCGACCGGGTACGTCAGCAGGTCGACCTGGTACCGCAGCTCACTCAGCGCCTCGAGCACGCTGCGCACCGCGATGGGCGTGCCCCGGTCCTCGTAGAACGGCTCGGGCGCGACCAGCAGGACCCGCCGCTCGTCGCTCCCCCACGCGCGTCGCTTCGCCAACCCTGGCCTGGTCACGCCGGCCCCCGGATAGAGGCTCAAGCTGCTGGTGCCCATTCTTGCCGAGTCGGGAGAGGTAATCCTGTATCGAGCCATTCCACTCCCGACGCGAGACCTGTTCCCCCACACCCCCGGCGGGTCAGCCCGCCAGGGGATGCGACGGGACCACGGCGAAGGTCCACAACATTTTGGTGTCGGGCGACCGAGGCGAACGCCCAGACACCGCTGCCGCTCCCGCCCGTCGGATCTAGCCGCCGCTGGCTGCACAACTTAGCCCAGCGCGCCTAAGCACCTACCCCAAGGGCCTCCGCCGGGACCCAACCCGCACGTCGACGCGGAGAGTCCGGCAGCGCAGGTCGCATGCCATTATTGAATCAACGGAACGGACCCCTGGCCCCCCGGCTGAGACCGCCATAGAACCCAGAGCTCGCTGCCTCGCGGGTGGCGGACGCCGGCACGGCCCGCCATCCCGAAAGTCACTTCATCCCGAATAGTTCCGCCCGGGATGGGGCGGCGTGGTAGCACGAGCGGCGCCCTTCGAGGGCGCCGCATAAGGCTGACGCTGGCTGTAGGAGCCTCAGCTCCCGAGGAGGGATTCGAACCCCCGACCCGCTGATTAACAGTCAGCTGCTCTACCAACTGAGCTACTCGGGAAGATGCTCCGCCGGCTCGGCGAAGCCGCTGTCGAAGTCGTTGTCAAGGTAGCTGACCGCCGGCTCTCCCTCAAGGCGGAACGGGTTCACCGCCCCCGCGTCGAGTCGGCCCGCACACCTCCCGGCCACCCTCCGCCCAGCGCCTTGTACAGCTGGACCGCAGCGACCAGCTGCTGCCGCTGCGCCCCAGCCAGGGAGAGCTCGGCGGCGAACAGGCTGCGCTGGGCGTCCAGCACGTCCAGATAATTCGAGATCCCGTTCTGGTAGCGCCGGTCAGCCAGGCGGTAGGCGGCTCGCAGCGCCTCCGTCTGCCGCTCCTGGGCGGCGGTCACGTCGCGCGTGGCACGCACCCCCACCAGCGCGTCGTTGACGTCCTGCAGGGCGACCAGGACGGTCTGCTCGTAGAAATAGCGGGCCTGCTCCGCCCGCGCGCGGGCCACATCGACCTGTTTGCCGACCTGGCCGCCGGTGAAGAGCGGAAACGAGAGGCCGCCGAAGAGCTGGTATACCTCGGCCGACTCCTTGAACAGGTTGGAGAAATCCTGGCTCTGGCTGCCGTACTCGCCGGTGAGCGTCAGCGTGGGCATCAGCGCTCCCTTGGCCACCCCGATGCGCGCCATCGCCGCGTGCAGCTCCTGCTCCGCCCGCCGGACATCGGGCCGTCGCTCCAGCAGCGAGGCCGGGAGCCCCGCCGGGATGGCGAGCGGTGCCAGCGTCTCGGTGAGCGGGCGTCCGCGCGTGATCGCACCCGGGTTCCGACCCGCCAACACGCTGAGCTGATTCTCCTTCTGCACGATTTGGCGCTCGAAGTCGGCCACCCGCGCGGCCGGGTTTGCCACTTCTGACTCGAACTGGCGCACGTCCAGCTCGGAGATCACCCCCTGCTCGAAGCGCCGGCGCGCCAGCCGGAGCGTCTCCTCGTTCGACGCCAGCGTCCGCTTCGAGATCTCGAGGTCGACATCCAGCTCCCGCAGCTCGAGGTACGCCGTGGCGACGTCGCTCACCAGCGACAGTATCACCGCCCGCTGATTCTCCTCCCGGGACAGCAGATCCGCCCGCGCCGCCTCGGTGGCACGCCGGATCCGACCCCAGAAGTCGATCTCCCACTGCAGGTCGGCCGTTGCCCGGACCACGTCGAACTTGCTGGCGCCGAACGACCCGAACACGGTCTTCTGGGTGCCGCCCTCGGCGTTCAGATCGATTCGGGGGAAGAGCGCGCCGCGCGTGGCGCCGTACTGCGCCCGGAACTCCGCGATCGAGGCCAGCGCAACCCGCACGTCGCGGTTCTGCGCCAGCGCGGTTTCCACCAGCTTGCGCAGCTCCGGGTCCTGCAGCAGGTCGAACCAGTCCAGATTGGCCACCGAGTCGATCAAGATGGTCGGCTCCGCCACGGTCGATTCGCGACTGGCCCGTAGCGAGTCGTAGAAGGGCCTCAGCGAGTCAGCAGTGGCCGACGTGGGGCGCCAGGCTTTGGGCGTTCCCACGTCCGGGCGGCGATAGGAAGGGCCGATGGCGCATGCGCCAGCGAACCATGCGGCTGCCGCCGCAAGGAGAGCGCGCCGCACGCTACTGCTCCTGGTCCTGGGTGGGGGAGGAACCGGCGCCGGCCGGCACGGGCGTGGGCGACCCGCGGGAGAACAGCCGGCGCTCACTCAAGCCGCGGATCACTTCGAAGAAGAGCGGGATGAAGAAGACCCCGATGGTGGTCGCGAACAACATCCCGAAGCAGACCCCGGTGCCGATCGAGTGCCTGCTCGCCGCGCCGGCGCCCGACGCCACGACCAGCGGGGCGACGCCGAGGATGAAGGCGAACGAGGTCATCAGGATGGGGCGCAGCCGCTCCCGGCCGGCCTGCATCGCCGCGTCGCGGATCGAGAGCCCCTGAGCTCGGAGTTCGTTGGCGAAGGCGACGATCAGGATCGCGTTCTTCGCGGCCAGGCCGACCACCACGACCATGCCGATCTGGAAGTAGACGTCGTTCGGCATGCCGCGAAGCCATACCCCCAGGAGCGCGCCGAAAATGCCGAAGGGAACCCCCAGCAGCACGGCAAACGGAATCGACCAGCTCTCGTACTGCGCCGCCAGCACCAGAAACACCATCACGATCCCGAGCACGAACACCACCGTTCCCTGCCCGGTCGACGCCTGTTCCTGGAACGACTGCCCGCTCAACGTGTATCCCACGCCCCGCGGAATAAACTGCGAGGCCATCAGCCGATCGATCGCGCTGAGCATCTGTCCCGAGCTGTAGCCCGGCTTGGGGGCACCGGTGACCAGCGCCGACGTGAAGCCGTTGAACCGGGTCACCAGACTGGGGCCGCCCTGGAACCGGGTCCGGACCAACGTGGAAACCGGAATCATGGCGTCACTGCTGCCCCGTACGTAAAACCGTCCGATGTCCTCCGGGTTTTCCCGGAACTGTGCCTGCGCTTCCGCCTGCACTCGATAGGTCTTCCCGTACAGGTTGAAATCATTGATGTACAACGTGGATAAGAGCGCCTGCAGCGTCTGGAACAGATCGGTGAGCGAGACGCCCAGTGCTTTGGTCTTGGCCCGGTCCACGTCCACGAAGATCTGAGGGACGTTGACCCGGATCTGAGGCAGCGCCCCGCCCACCTCGGGCAGCGCGTTCGCCTGCTTGGCGAAGTCCCCCGCCAGACCTGCGAACCGTCGGATGTCATTCACCCCGCGGTCCTGCAGGTTCATCTCCAGCCCGGCCGTCGAACCGAGTCCGGGGATCTCGGGCAGGTTGAAGGCGAACGCCTGCGCGTCCCGCAGTGAGGAGAGATAACCGTTGGTCTTCTGGAGCACGGCATCGAGCTGGTTCGCGGCGCCCTTCCGCTCGTCCCATGGCTTGAGCAACACGAAGATCGTGGCCGAGTTGGTCTGATTGGCCCCCAGGAGGAAGTTGAGCCCCACCAGCGACACCACGTTCTTGATCGCGGGCTGCTGCCCCAGGAACTTCTCCATCCCCCGCACCACCT
Organism: Gemmatimonadales bacterium; assembly: GCA_044866195.1. GTDB lineage: Bacteria > Gemmatimonadota > Gemmatimonadetes > Gemmatimonadales > GWC2-71-9 > DASQPE01. The sequence continues at coordinate 310 of JBIOTT010000043.1, read as the reverse complement.
GGTCGGTACGCTGGCGGGAGGCGCCGTCGGGCAGCTGCACGATTGCGGCAAAATACCCCTTGTCCTCCGTGGGGATGAAGCCGGTCGGCACCCGCCGCATCAGCACCACGATCAGGCCGACCATCACCGCGACGATCGCCATGAAGGCGGCGGGGCGGCCCAGGACCGCGCCAACCCCGCCGAGATAGCCGTGCGTCAGCCGGTCGAAGCCGCGATTGAACCAGTTGAAGAAACGGGGCCTGTGCCCGGCATGCTCCGGCTTGAGGAGCAGCGCGCAGAGTGCCGGCGTCAGGGTGAGCGCCACGATGCC
>JBIOTT010000042.1:0-33906 GCA_044866195.1 Gemmatimonadales bacterium | reverse complement strand
CCACATCCTCACCGTCCACGCTCACCGCGGCGACGCGTTCCATCGCGGGCAGGCGGTCGTCCCGGCGGCCGCGGAAGAACGCGGCGACGGGTGAGCCGTGCGGGTCGTCGTAGCGCGCGTACGGGTTCTCGCCGTAGGGTCGATCGAAGCCAGTCTGGCGAGAGAGCACGAGCCCGGCCGGATGGGTGGCCTTGAAGGTCGCCCAGCTGACCAGGGGCGCGCTCACGAACCCGAGCTTGCTCCCCGCAAGCGCGCCGACGATACCTTCGCCGGTCGCCTGCTGCCACCAGCTCTCCGTCTGGCGGTCGTACATGACGAGATCGGAGTGGCGGAGCCGGCCGGTCGTGCCGAAGTCGAGGACCTTCCCGTCGAGTCGCCGGTCGAAGGCGAGTGCCGTGTTGCAGAGCGGGCAGTAGGTAACCGCCACTGGCCGGGCGCCGACCACGTCGTTCACGATCTCGTGCCAGATGAGGATTTGGAGCGGGTAGGCCTTGGCCTCGTTCCCCTCCTCAACCAGGACGACGGGCTCCCGCGGCGAGAGCCAGCCGTCAGCCTGCGGCACGGAGACGAACCGGGGACGATCCAGAGCCGGGATGCCATCCTTCGGGGGACCACCCGAGACGATCTCTGCGAGTGGCACGGTGTGGCGGGAGAAGTCCGTCCGCCACTCGCCCGAGGCCTGCGCCGCGACTGAAGATGACGCGAGCGCGAGGCCGAGGGCGACCCCCGCGGCAGCGGGAAGCGTGCTCCACACGGCGCGTCAGGCGTGCCGCGCCGCGCCGACGGGCGGGTGCCGTGCTGCGCCCCGCAGCCACCCGAACGCCGTGCCCAGCACCAAGCCGTAAAGAACGTGGCCCACGAGGCTTCCAAAGGCCACCGGCCGCATTGGCGGCATCTGGAGTGGCGCGAATGCCGGCATGCCGAGGGCGAGCGGCATGAGGATCAGGCCGCCGAGCACCCACCAGACGATGCCGTAGCCGGCGCCCCACGCGGCAGCAGGGCCTAGACGGTCCGCCGTGCGATTTCCCAGCAGCCAGCCGAAGATGGCCCCGATCACGGCACTGTTGAACAGGTGATAGATCCAGCCGACGACCAGACTGCTCGAGCGCACGACCTGCGCTACCATCGCCATCATGGGTACCTCAGCACCCTCGGGGGTCGGGGCGCGCATGAGCTGCATCATGACGCCGAAGACGAGCCCAGCGATGACCCCCGCCAGGGCACCACTCAGTGTCTTGTTTCGCATGTTGGTCCTCCTCAGGATCCGTGTTGGTGCTGGCCGGGTCGAATCACGTCCCGGTTGAGCTCGGCCCGCACCAGAGCTCGGATGGCCTGTAGTTGCTCGCGCCCGGCAAAGCCGATCCAGCGTCCGGCGATGCCCCCGGTGCGATCCAGGAGCACGGTGTACGGCAGCCCGGGATAGTGGAAATGCTCCCGCAGCTTCCCGCGTCCGAGGACGACCGGGAAGGCGAAGCCGTAGCGATCGAGGAAGCGACGAGCGGCCACCGTGTCCTCCTCCTCGTTGACGCCGAGGAAGACAAAGGCCGAATCCGCGATCTCACGGCGGAGTGAATCGAGGGCCGGCATCTCCGTCCGACACGGGGTGCACCAGCTCGCCCAGAAATTCACGAGCACGACGCGACCGCGGAGGGCGGCCGAGCTCAGCCGGTCTCCGGCGACGGTCGGCAGGTCGAACGACGGCGCCACCTCGCGCTCGCTCGGCGGGACGCCGCTCAGCAGGCGGAAGGGGTCGAGCAGATACACGCGCCCGCCATGGTCGACCGCGACCGTGGGCAGCGCCGTGGAGAGTCGCGCCGATCGAAGGAGACGCCCGGTCGCGGGATTCAGCACGTCCAGCCGGCTCTGGGTCATCGTGAAGCCGGGCGTGCTCAGGACGTACAGCCGCCCGTCGGGCCCGAGGGCGATCCCGAGATTCACCGGGTGGTAGTCGATGACGACCCGCTTCCCCCGAACCTCGAAGCGGGGCTCAATGGTCGTGTGCGGAAGGGACCGCCGGGTCACCCAGAGGGTGTCGCCCGAGGGCGCCAGGGCGACCACCTCGTCCCGAATGAACGGAGCGTAGTACAGCACTCCATTCCCGACCGCGAGATGACCGGCGTTGGCGAGGTCGGCGAGCAGAACGTGTGCAGGGCGCACCGCTCGACCGACGAGAGTCGTGGGTTCGCCTCCACCGGACAGGCGGACTAGCAGCGGCGATCCGGCCGAGTCCGCCCGGTAGGCAAACCGCTCGGCAGAGCGGAGCACCCAAACGCCCCCCGATGCCGGATCGCCTGCGACGTCCGGGTAGGCAAACCGGCTGGGTCGCGAGGACACCACCCTGCCCCGCTCGTCGACGCGGATAAGGGCGCCGGCGGCGTCGGCCAGCCACAAACCCCCACCTCCGGCCGGCGCGACGCTGGTCGGCTGGCGGCCCTGGAGCGACAGCGTCCGGCGACTCACCCGCAGACGGGCATCGACCGCTAGGACTCCACCGGCTCCATCCACTACCAGCGTCGCCTTGCCGTTGGGCTGGGCCGGTCGGCCCTGCAGCCAGAGCAGCCTGGCGTCCTGCCGCGGCGGCACGGTGTCCGGTAGGAGGCGTTTGGGAACGTCCCCGCCGGAGGTGGGCACGGCGATCGGCCCTCGGGCGGGCTCGGAGTCGGTATGAAGAAGGACGCCTGCCGCGAACACCAGCGCGGCTGCGGCGGCCAGGATCAGGACAGGCCGGGAGAACCAGCCCCCCTGTCCAAGCGAAACGCTCATGCCTTCTTGACCGACGCGATCTGAATAGCCTGCGCACCGCCCGCCTCGAACACCTTACCCGAAACGGTGACGCGTTGCTCGGCGAACTCCTTCAGGCGGCCATTCTGGGCATCGCCGGGCATGTTGGGCGAGGTGGGCACGTACAGCTTCCCGTCATCGCCGAGGATGGCGAGCGGAATCCCCTTATCGGCGCAGACCTGGGCACACATCCGGTGCTCCGCGCCGGTGAGGCCCTGGCCGAACTTGCAGGAGACGTCGACCACCGTCCCGGTGACTGTCGCTTCCCTGCTGGGGGGTGCCTTCGCGGCCATCTTCGGTTTCTCCTGAGCATGGAGCGGCCCCGAGAGTGTGGTGGCGAAGGCGAGGGCGCCGAGACCTGCGATCAGGCGAGTGAGCATGCGGACCTCCGGAGGTGAAGGACTGGCGCGGCCTGTAGCCCGGGCTGGTCCGGGCCTGCTCGTTAAGACACCGAGGCCGCAGGAATCCTTCACGCGAGCGGATCGGACGGAGGGCCGACTGTCGTTAGCTGTGGAAGCGCGGTTCGAGCTCCACGCCCAGGCCGTCGGCGATGCGATTGACGAACGCGTAGTAGGCCGTGATGGCGCAGACGTCGTGGATGGCACGGTCGTCGAATCCCGCATCACGCAGGCGTGCGAGGTCGCCCAGCTCGATCTCGCTCGGGGTCCGGGTGAGCTTCGCCGCATAGTCGAGCATCGCCCGATCGCTGGCCGCAAGCTCCGCCGCACCGTGGTCACGGGCCAGGGCCGTCACCATCGCACCCGCCTCGCCATTCTCGATGCCTCTCGCCCGGAGAAGCGCCCGGAGCCCGGCTCCGTGGTGCTCGACTCAATAGTGGCACCCATTGATGGCGGAGACGACGACCGCAATCAACTCCCGCTGGACCCGGCTCAGCGCGCCGGGACCGCGCATGAGCTCGACATACAGGTCATAGTGCAGGCGCATCGTCCGCGAATGCACCCCGTGGACGCGCAGGATGTTGTCCTGGTCCGGCACGCGATCTTCCGGTGGGATGTTTTCTGGCTGAGCGTACGAGATGAAAGCCATGGTCGCGTCCTCCTCAGGACTCTTTGACCGACCGAAACTCCACCAGGGCCGGCGGCTGCAGGCTGGCGTCCTCGAGGAGCCCGAGCGCGGCCTCGAGTACTGCGTGCTGGCGCTCGGGATCGCCGGGCCGATCGAGAGGGTAGCCGTGGCGAAACGGCACCAACAGCGCTCGCGGCGGACGCACCCGCTTTGCCACCTCCCGGAGCAACTGAAGGACCACCGTCGCGATGCCCCGGCGCTCGAGCTCGGCGGCGACCAGACCCACGGTCTGGTTGCACATGGGTCAGACCGGGACCAGCAGGGCCGCCTGCACTCCGTCTTCCACGAGGAGTGCTGCCGCCTCAGGCGCGGTGTCGCGAATGAGGCGTCCGGGCGCCGTGATCGAGCCCATGAACGAGAGGTGCCGGCGATTGACCGACCCGATCCGGCCGCGCGCGGCGAGCTCGCGAAGCGGATCGAGTGGGAAAGCGAGATTCGGATCCTCGCGAATTCCCGCATGGTCGAACGATTCGCTTCGCTGGTGCTCGACCAACGTGCCGAGGTCCGCGTCCGCCGGAATCACGCGGAAGCTCGTGTCCCCACCTCGCTTTGTCCCGTCGAACGGTGGCTGGCCGGGCAGCACGAAGCCCGCCGTCGAGACTAGCGCCACCCGACAGCGCCCCAGCGGCTCCCGCAGCGGCGCCCAGGGCACCGGGTCGATGCGCCGCCAGGGATACATCGTGAGGAACACCCGGTACCCCAGCGGGAATTCGCTCAGCTCGCCCACCCTCGCCTCCCCGCTCGACCGCGGCCTCAACCGCTGGTTGCCCAGTTGCTGACGGTCTTCGCGCTAATGCGAGCGTGATTTCGCGGATTACGGTAGCTCCGCCAACGTACCGCTCTTGATCGCCCGAACCAGCTCGTTCCACTCCGGCCGCGCCAGGATGGCCGTGTTCGGCGCTTCGCCGATCCGGACTGTCCCGTCGGCGTAGATCTCGACCGTGGGGCACTCCGAGCAGGCCGGGCAGAGCGAGTGGACCTGTGTGAGCTTCGGGCTCATAACCCCTCCTTCTTGTGGGTGGTGCCTGCGCGCCGGCCGTGGCCTGCGCTCGTTGACCGGGTCGCCTTCGAGAGCGAGACCTCTTGAGCCTCGATGATTTCGCAGACGCACGAGTGGGCGACCGGGCGCTTCCGGCTGCGCCGGAGCGCGCGGGCGAGGGTGCCGCGGAGCCCCTTGAGCTCGGCGGTACGGGTCTCGACCTCGCGCAGACGACGGGAGAGCGTCGCCCGGACGTGTTGGCAGGGCGGCGTGCCGTCGGCGGCAACGCGAAGGACTTCCCGGACCTCCTCCAGCGTCAGTCCGAGCGCCATCGCCTTGCAGATAAAGGCCACACGCTCGGCCAGCGCCGGTTCGTAGAGGCGGTAGCCGCTACGGGTCCGCGGCGTTGGCGGCAGAAGGCCGAGCCGCTCGTAGTAGCGCAGCGTGTCCGGGGTGACCCCGACACCCGCGGCGAGCTTGCCGATCGTGAGAAGGCCGCCGGTCATGAGACCAAGCTTAAACCCTGGAGCCCGCTCGAAGGTCAATCCCCCTCGGAGCAGGTGCGCCCTGCGGCGGCGGTGCACCGCTTCCCTAGCGGCCCCCCTGCTCCAGCGCGGCCGCTCGCGCCGCAAACCGCTCCGGATCGAGATGCCGCTCCGGCCGCAGCCCGCCAAGCTGATGCTCCCACCACGCCGGTGCCGGCAGACCTGGGGCGTCCCAGTGCGCGTGTCGGTCGAACAGCATCCACACGTCCCACGCCGGGTCCCCGGTGCCCACGATCGGTGCGAACGCCGAGCCGACCAGAAAGTTGGGGTCCCAGTAATGCCGCACCCGAGGATCTGGGATGAGCGTCGTGCCCGGGCCGACGTGGTGCTCCTCGGCGCCGAGCTCCGCGGACCAGACGACGTACACCGCGACGTCCGCGCTCGAGTCCTTCGCCAGCCACCGCCGCTCCAGTTCGCGGACCCCGCGAAGACAGGTCCCTCAGGTGGGAGAGGCCAGAAAGATTGCCCGCACCTTGCCGGAATCGTTGTTGAATACCCCGCGGAGCGGCTCGAGACTTCCCGTGACGGGCGTGTGCGGCGCGGGCGGCGGGCTCGAGCACGCCCCTACCGCGAGGGCCAGCAGGGCAGAGAGCCAGCGTGGCCGCGGCATCAACCCGCCCCAAGCACCAGGTTGACGGCGAAAGCGGCGACCCAGAGAAGCGCCGACAGCCAGAGGAGCCCGCGGAGCCACTGCGGTGAACGCACGGCGGCTGAGCTCCCGTCCCCGATCGCACACGCTGTGGGGCGCCGGTACGCGCTCCAGAACGCGCACGCCAGCTGGAGCAACGAGCCGCCCAAGAGGTAGGCGCTGTACGGCTTGAGGCTCGCGGCCCAGGCAGCGCCTCCCGCGCCTAGCAGGCCGACGATCAGGGGCGAGACGACCGGCCCCACACAACACGCGCTGGCGGCAGCAGCTCCCAGCGCCGCGCCCGTGCCCGCGACGGCGGCGCCGGCCGCTCCCGCCTGCTGGGCCGCCTGCCCCTTCACGCCACGCCCGCCGCCCGACGCCCTAGCTCCGTCGGGAACAGGCCCGCGTTCCACCGCTTCCCAAGCGCGAACATCTCGCTGAGCGAGAGCAGCCTCATTCCAGTATGCTTCGCCACCCAGTGTTCCCCCACCGCAGGAGACGCGAAGAAGAAGATGTAATGACAAGCGGTCGCCATGATCCGGGCGGCCGAACTGAAGTCTGGCGCGTCCGGCTTCACCATGGACACGACGGCGCCCTCGGGGTCCACGGCCTCGACCCGCGCGGGTGAGATGGTGAGGCGGATGAGCTCGCCGCCTTCCGGATCCCGGGACTCGACCTCGGCGGTCTCCTCGAGGAGCTCGGGGAGGAACAGGCTGTCGCCGGCGCACCAGGTCCACAGCGTGCGACCGTTGAGCGTGAACCGGTGGTGCGTGGGTCTCGCCGAGAGCCCCATGAATCCGACGACCCGGCCCTGCCCGTCGGGATAGATGAATGGCTTCAGCGCTGGCCGCTCGAGAAGGGTCTGCGCCTCGGCCGTTGTAGCTCCAATGGCTCGCCCCAGCTGCGCTGCCGTGACCGGTTCGCCCTTGGCCAACTCCCGGAGCAGCATGATGCCGGCTCGTTGCTCCTCAGGCGTGAAGGTCGGTATGCGGGGTGCCATCGCCTTCCATAGTTGATCAGACGCTGCGATGTGCTTCTGGCTCATAGTGATCGTCTCCTCGCGGCTCGTGCTGCGACCGCCAAGCATTGTGGTGTCAGCTTAGTAGCGCGGGAGTCGAGCGTCTTGAAGCGGAGTAACGTTCCAGCCGGAGCAGGGCGTTTCTGAGGCGCTGCGGCTGCGGACCGAAACGCGCGCGGAAAGTGCCTGGAGTCAGGCCGACGAACTGCCGAAAGGCGTTGGTGAAGTGGCTCTGATCCGCGAACCCGGCGTCGAACGCGATCGCAGAGAGCGGATCCCGAGACGCCGTGAGGCGGTGGCAGGCGAACTCCACCCGCCGCTGGCGGACGTAATCGCCCACGGTGCACCCGAAATACCGCCGGAATTCGCGGGCGAAATGGACTCGATGGACGCCCGCCGTCCGCGCGAGCGTCTCTAGGGTGTGCCGTCGAGGAAATTCGTCGTGGATGCGCTCCCTTACGCGCTCGAGCCACGGGGGCGGCGCGCCGCGCGCCTCGAGCGCCGGGCGCTCGCCAACCTCCGCGAGCAGCGCAAGCACCGCGTTTTCCACGGACGTCGAGGAGAGATCGTCGCCCAGCTCGAGCTCCCGGCGCAGCTGGAACGCGAGCCAGCTGGGCGATGTGCGTCGCGAGGCCTGCAAGCGGCGGAGGGCGGGAATGGCGTCGGCAGCGCTCCGGAATACCTCCGGGTCGATATCGACCGTCAGGCACCGGCTGCCGACGTCCGAGATCCGACCGCCGTACACTTGGCCCGGGGGGTGGAACACCAGCGACGCCGGGCCGCAGCGCACCAGGGTGCGACCCCATTCCCCTTGGTAGGCCCCGTCGACCGTGAGGCAGAGGTGCGCCCATGGGTGGGGCTGATGCGGGACGTGGCGCGCCGGGTCGTAAAGCGCCTCCCGGAGCCTGAAGCCGGGGACGTGGACCGCCCTCAGCGACCGCCCGAGATCGAAGCAGTCCAAGTCTTCCCGGCCCATGACTACGCAGCGCAGCACGATAGCTTCGCGACGTCCTTCGTGAAGGTCTGCGCCGCGAGCTTGATCCCCTCGGAGAGCGTGAGATAGGGATGGAAGGTCGAGGTCAGGTCCTCGATCGTCAGGCCGAACCGGATGGCGAGCGCCGGCTCCGTAACCATCTCCCCTGCCTCGGTGGCGAGGATGTGCGCCCCGATGACCTTCTGGCTCGCGGCATCGGCGACGAGCTTCACGAACCCACGCGTATCCCGTGCGGCGAGCGCCCGAGGCACGTGCTCGAGCGGGAGCTGCGCGACGAGTGGCTCGATCCCCCGGCTCCGCGCCTCGGCCTCGGTCAGCCCGACCGACGCCACAGCCGGATCGGTGAAGGTCACCTTCGGGAGCGCCGAGAGATCGTAGCGGTGGGTGTTCCCGTTCAGCGCGTTCTCCGCCGCGAGGGTTCCGCCGTACGCCGCCACATAGACGAACATCGGGTCACCGAGCACGTCGCCGGCAGCGTAGACGTCGCGATTGGCCGTCTGCAGGAACTCATCAACCACTATCTCGCCCTTCGTTCCCAGGCTCACCCCTACGGCTTCGAGGCCGAATCCCTGCGTGTTCGCCCGACGTCCCGTCGCGACCAGGAGCTGGTCCCCGCGCACCGTGATGGACCGACCTCCAGCGCGAAACTCGGCGGTGTAGGTGGTCCCGCCACGACTCACCCGCTCGATCTGGGCATCCGTGTAGACCTCCACCGCTTCAGCACGCAGGTATTCCGCGAGGGTTTCCCCGATCGCCGGGTCTTCGGCGGGCACCACCCGAGGGAGCGCCTCGAGGACGGTCACTGTGACGCCCAACCGGGCGAACATCTGGGCCAGCTCGAGGCCCACGGCACTCGCCCCGATGACGATCAGCGACGCCGGCAGGCGATCGAGCGCCATCGCCGTCGCGCTATCAAGGAACCCGGCCTCAGCCAGGCCGGGAATGGGAGCCGCCCACGGGGACGACCCCGTGGCGATGATCAGCTTTCCGCCTGTGACGGTGCGGCCGTCGGCCAAGCGCACCGTGCGGGCCGAGGTGAGCGCGGCCCGTTGCTCGAAGAGCGTCACGGCGTCGTACGAGCGCAGCACATCGCGGTATTTCGTCTGACGGAGCTGGGCGACCAGCTCGTCCTTGTGGCCCCGCACGAGCGACCAGTCCAGTCGCCCGTCCGTCGCCGGAATCCCGGCAAATCCGTGATGTAGCCGACGATGGTTAGCCTCGGCCGCCCGGATCAGCGTCTTGGACGGCACGCAGCCGACATTGACGCAGGTGCCGCCGAGCGTGCCGGCCTCGACCATCGCGACGCGTGCCCCCAGCTCGGCGCCCTTGATCGCCGCCGCGAACCCGGCCGACCCGCCGCCGACGATCACGAGATCGAATGCGTCATGGTCTACTTTCATCGCACCACTCCTTGCCGGTCTGGTGACTGGGCGGACCGCGAAGGCCGACCCGCACATGCTCGCACTGCCAGGACACTCCACACGCTGGCCAGGGTGACCGCGGCAAAGCCGGCGACCGCCAGTGGTACCCACAGAAACAGACCGCTCACGGTGAGGGCGCTCCCCACGAGTCCGAGCACCCAGGGCGCATCGCGGCCGTGACAGCGGCGGCCCTGCCACAGTCCCCAGAGCGTCAGCCCGAGCGCGAGGACCAGCAGCGGGATCAGCACTGCGTCCTTGATCAAGAAGCCCAAGCCAATGGCCGAAAGCAGGCCGAGCGCGGGGGCGAAGCCGACACAACAGAGGAGGGCGAGACCCGACCCCACCAGGCCGGTGCCCGTCGCGCGGTGAGAGGTCTGCGCCGGGCCCGCGATTCCTGTCGTCTCACCGTGTCGCATGGCGGCGCTCCGGTAACAAACCGTCGTCATTCGCCTTCGGGGCTCCGTACGATCGGCGTCGTGGTCGGCACCAACGTCGCCCCGAACCCCGTGAGCTTCGTGAGATGCGCTGCGATCTCGCCCGGGGTGACCCGGCGCGGGTCGTAGCGCACGACCCCGAGGCTGTCGTCGAGCGTGACGACAGCGCTGTAGACGCCGGGGAGCCGCTGCAACGCCAGCCGCGCGGTCGCGGGGCAGCTCCCGCAGGTCATCCCCGAGACATGCAGCCGTAGGGTGGCGGTGTCCGGAGCCTGAGCGACCACGAGGGGGTGCTGCGCCCCGGCTCCTTGGATGCCCCTATCGCAGAGCGGGCAGAGGAACGCGGCCCCGGTCAGGCCACCAGCGAGAAGCAGACCTGCCTTGACTGACGAGAACATCCTCAACCTCCTGGAACAACACTCGGCACGGTCAGCTCCTAGCTGAACACCAAAGTCGACCACCAGGGGAACGCGAGGAGCGGGATCGCGATGGCCGTCGCGAGCCATAGGACCCACCTCATCCGGCGGCGGGCGAGCGGCGACGCGCACAGGGTCCCAGGCGCACACGCCTTCCGCTCTTCGCGGTGCAGCACGACCAATCCGAAACCGAGGGCCGCTACGGTGCCCACCACGAAATAAGGACGCAGCGGCTCGAAGGTCGCGGCGAGCCCGGCCCCGCTCAGGCCGAGCGCGACGGCGACGAGTGGCCCCGCACAACAGAGCACCGACCCGATCGCTGCCGTGACTCCGCCGGCCGCAGCCCAGAGACTCTTACTGACCGGCGAGGGCATGGTCCTCCAACGCTTCCAGAATGGGACACTCGTCGGTGGGCTGGCGCGCGGCGCAGGATGCCGCCAGGCCCTCGAGGGTGCGCTTGAGCCGTTCGAGCTCGCGGATCTTGGCCTCGACGAGCTCGATTTTGCCGCGGGCCTTTCGCTCGACGACATCGCAGGCCGATCCGTGGCGGATCCTGAGCGTCAGGAGCTCCCGAACCTCGGCGAGCGAGAAGCCGAGATCCTGCGCCCGCTTGATGAATCGCAGCCGCGAGACGGCGTCGCCGCCGTACTGGCGATACCCCGCCGGCGACCGGCGAGGAGCGGGCACGAGGCCGCGCCGCTCGTAGTAGCGGACGGTCTGGATGTTCACGTCGGCCGCGGCGGCCACTTGACCAATAGTGAGCGGCATAGCAATACCCCTTCTCCGATACCGAATATGAGGCCTGTACCCGGGTATAGGGTCAAGGGCACTGTCTATCAGTATCAAATGCCTGACGACCAACAGCGCCCCGCGAACCTGGTCCTCGGGGGGGCAGTCGGATAGACTCACAGTGCACGGCGAAATCCTGGCGAGGAGTTCTCTATGCCCGGAATCGAAGGTGTGGCGCAAGCCAAGGCGCCCCTCTCCCGATGGACCATGCCGCTGCTCCGCATTGGGATGGGGCTCTTCCTCCTGATGTGGGGTCTCGACAAGCTGCTCTCCGTCGAGGGCTCACAGCAGATCTTCCAGCATTTCTACCGCACCCCCGCCGGCCCATCGCTGGTCCAGCTCGCCGGCGCGGCGGAGATCGTACTTGCGGTGTTGCTCGCAGTAGGGTTCCTGCGGCGGCCGGTCGCGTGGGTCGTGCTGCTGGTAAACGCCGCGTCTACGCTCGCCAGCTGGCGTGAGATCCTCGACCCCTGGGGCCGGCTCGGTCTCGGCCCGGGCGAGACACACCTCTTCCTCGCCTCGATCGTGATCCTGGTTGTCTCGGTCGTGCTCGTAGCCAACGCGGCCGACGACACGCTCACGGTCGACGGCCGGCGAGCGCGGCGCGCCTAGGCCGTCGCAGCGGACAAGGAGATGACGATGTCGGAGCCCTTTGAGTACATCGCACACACCAGCTTGGAGTTCCGAGACGGACTCCGGCACGCGTTTGTGGGCGACGTGAAGGAGCCGGTCGTCTATGGGGTCCAAGGAGCGCTCCGCGAGTATTACGGAGCCGAGGAGGGCCCGCCGATCGCGTCCACCCTGGACCACATCGTGGCTGCCGTCGCCGGCTGAATGTACGGCACCCTCGCCAGCGCCCTGGCAGGGCGCGAGACCCAGTTCGATCGCAAGAGGTTCACGGCGACTGCCGACGGTCGCATCGTTGGCACGGCGGGCGTCGGGCGGCCCATACGCATCGAGTCGATTCGCCTTCACTACTCGTTTGCGGTCCCTGCCGAGGCACGGGAGGCGACCGAGCGGGCGCTGGCGCTCCACCCTCGCGGCTGTCCAGCCCACGAAAGCGTCAAGGACGCGATCAAGGTCACCTGGGATGCCACTGTGAGGATCGGCGACGAGACCGTCGTCTACCGCAGCGAGGAGCTGCGAGGCTGAGGCTTAGCGATGCCTCAGGATGTTCTGCGTCTTGGCCTCTTCCTGACGGGCCTGTTCACCCTGCTTTCATGGGAACTGGCGGCTCCGCATCACGCCGCCACCGCGCCCCGACTCCGTCGCTGGACGGCAAACCTCGCGCTCGCTGCCGTCAACGGCATAGTCGTCTCGGTGCTCTGCGCGGCCTGCTATGCCCTGGCCGTCGCGCGGGCTGCTCCCTGGCGCTTCGGCCCGTTCGAGCTCCTCCACCTGCAGGTCTGGGTGCGGCTGCCGCTCGAGGTGGCCCTACTCGATCTTGCAGTGTACGGTCTGCACCGCACCTACCACCGTGTTCCGTGGCTCTGGCGGTTCCACCAGGTACATCACTCCGACCTCGACCTCGACGTCACCTCGGCATCCCGCTTCCACCTCGGCGAGGTGCTCGTCTCGGCCACCGGCAAGCTGGTGCTAGTGCTCGCGATGGGCATCTCGCCGCTCGGCCTCGTCACCTTCGAGACCGTCATGTTGCTGGCCGCGCAGTTTCAGCACGCGAACATCCGACTGCGCCCCGGCCTGGAGCGCTTGCTCTGGTGGACGTTCGTGCCCCCGGCGATGCACCGCGTCCATCACCACCCGGTGCGGCAGGAGACCGACTCGAACTTCGGCACCCTCCTGGCGTGCTGGGATCGCTTGTTCGGCACCCTGCGCCGCGCCCGTGACGACGCCGCGTTCGGTAGGCCGGAGGTGGCAGCCGAGCGCGCTCTCGGCCTTACCGGGCTGCTGGCGATGCCGTTTCGGCGACCCGAGCGCTGAGCTCTTCAGCCCCTCTCGGCCTTCTGCCAGCCCGTGACCGGCGGATAAACCAGACTCGTCGGACCGCATCGTCTGGGAAGAAGCCGTACCCTGCCCCGTCCGGCCGGGCTTCCCCAGGAGTCCCCGTCGCCAGGGTCAAGGGCGGGTATGCGACCAGCCGACAGGCAGGCAGAGTAGCCCAGCCGTAGCCCCCGCCGTATCTTCACGTTACTCCGGTTCAAATGCCATGATCCCCGCCGATCGGCTCGAGTCTCTCAAAGCCGCGCTCGCCGGCCGCTACACGCTGGTTCGCGAGCTTGGCCGGGGCGGGATGGCATCGGTCTATCTGGCCCAGGACCTCAAGCACGATCGCCCGGTCGCGCTCAAGGTGGTCCATCCGGCGGTTGCGGCTACCATGGGTCAGGAGCGGTTTCTTCAGGAGATCAAGCTCACCGCGCGGCTCCAGCACCCGCACATCCTCCCCGTGTTCGATTCGGGTGAATCCGATGGCCAGCTGTGGTACGTGATGCCCTATGTCGAGGGCGAGTCGCTGCGTGCCCGGATCGCACGTGAGCGGCAACTCCCGCTGGAGGACGCCCTGCGGATCACGGGCAAGGTGCTGGCCGCGCTCTCGTACGCCCACAGCCACCAGGTCATCCACCGGGATATCAAACCCGAGAATATCCTACTAGAAGGCGCCGAGGCGGTGGTGGCCGACTTCGGCGTGGCGCGCGCGATCGATGCTGCTGCGACCGAGCGGCTCACCGAGACAGGGCTCGCAGTGGGAACGCCGGCCTACATGAGTCCCGAGCAAGCCACCGGCGAGCATGCGCTCGACGCCCGGAGCGATCTCTACGCGGTTGGGTGCGTGCTCTACGAGATGCTGGCGGGCGAGCCGCCGTTCACCGGTCCCACGCCTCAAGCGGTCCTGGCCAAGCGCTTTCACGGCCCGATTCCTTCAGTGCGGCACACACGCGACCGGGTACCCGACTCCATCGACCGGGCGATTGCCCGGGCGCTCGCGCGGGCCCCGGCCGATCGCTTCGCGACCGCGGCCGAGTTCGCACGGGCCCTGGAGGTGGGCGGGCAGGCGGACGGGCTGGCCGGCGGGCAGGTGCGTCCGACCGAGGTGCTGAGCGTCCCCCCACCAGCCCGCATAATCACCCGGCGCGGTGCCCGACTGGCCGCCTTCCTCCTGGCCGGGGCGTTCCTCGTCGTCGTTGGCAGCCGCGCGATCATGAGGCGCCTCGCCGCGCCGACGACCGCCGTCTCGCCGACGCGCCTCGCGGTGCTGCCGTTCTCGATCTCCGGCAGCTCGAAGATCGCATACCTGGCCGAGGGGATGGTGCATCTCCTGAGCCGCAATCTCAATGGTGCAGGCGACCTGCGGACCATCGATCCGGCCACGGTGCTGACTGCTGTATCCAACGCGGGTACGGGCGCCCCGGACGCGGACCGGAGCCGGGTCGTCGCCAGCCGGCTCGGCGCCGGACTGTACGTTCTCGGCAGCGTTCATGCGATCGGCGGGCGGCTGCGGATTCAGGCAGAGCTCTACGGCACCGACACGGCGGCAGCGACCCTGGCTCAGGCAGCGGCGGAAGGAGATACCACGCAGCTCTTTCAGCTGGTCGACCGTTTATCGGCGGACCTGCTGGTCGGCCGCGGCCGCGGGCAGGGCTCCAGGCTCATGCAGACCGCGGCGCTGACCACGCGCTCGCTGCCCGCGCTCAAGGCGTACCTCGAGGGGGAGCGAAGCCTGCGAGCCGGCTATGGAGAATTCGGCTCGGCCATTGCCGGCTTCCAGCGCGCTGTCGCCGACGACAGCACGTTCGCGTTGGCCTACTATCGGCTCGGGGTAACTGCTGGTTGGGCTGAGCGGCCGGGAATCTCCGGGCCGGCAACCGACCGAGCGCTGGCCCTGGGCAGTCGGCTGGACGAGCGGGACCGCCGCCTCCTCTCCGCCTTCGCAGCGTTTCAGCGGGGCGCTGCGGATGAGGCCGAACAGCAGTACCGCGCCATCCTCAGGGACTATCCCGATGATCTCGAGGCCGAGTTCCAGCTGGGTGATCTCTTCTACCACTACAACCCGCCGCGCGGGCGACCGATGGCGGAGGCCCGCGAGCCGTTCCACCACGTTCTCGCATTGGACCCCGATTTTCTCTGCCCGATATGACACATGTGGACCCTCGCCGTGCGCGAGGAGGATTATACGACCGCCGACTCGCTCATGCGCCGGAAGTTTCCCGCCGACAAGGTCCCGCTGGGGCACCGCGGCATCCTGGCAATTGTGCGGCGGGATTCGGCCGCGTTCGAGTTGATCCTGGACAAGGTCAGAAACCAGGCCTCCGGGTACCGTTTCGGTCCCGAATGGATCGCGCTCTATCTGAACGACTTCTCGCGGGCGGCGGAGTTCGCCCAAGCGGCTCTGGCGTCCCCGCGCCCCGCCGCTGTTCGTGATTCCGTTCACCAACTGCTAGCCCTGCTCGCACTGGCCGAAGGTCGCTGGAACGCCGCGAAGCTGGAGTTCGCGCAGGCCGCACGGGGAATATCCTCAGCCAGACGCTTGCGCGCCCTGGCCGCTACCTGGCGATTTCTCGCCGTGCCCAGGGCAGACCTCGCAGCGCTTCGGGGGGAACTGAGCCAGTGGGACCCGAGCGCCGATGCGCCAGAACCGAATCCCGGCCTCGCCTCCACCCTGCGTCCGCACCTTCGGCTATACCTCCTGGGGCTCCTGAGCTCCCGTCTGGGCGACGACACGGACGCCCTCCGCTATGCGTCCGCCCTGGAACGAATGGATCGCCCCGTTGAGGCCGCGAAGCTCGTCCGCGACCTGGCCCAGACCGTTCGCGCTGAGGTCGCGCTGCGCCTGGGGCGTGCGGCCGACGCGCTTGAAATGCTGGAGCCGATAAGGGGAGAGGTTCCGCCGGAGCTTCTCGCTCATCCCTTCTATTCCGAAGAGGGTTCCCGCTATTTGCGAGCCGAGCTGCTCTACCAGCTCGGCCGCGATGAAGAAGCCCTTCGCTGGTTAAGCAATGGGTTTCAGGAGACGCCCGAGGAGCTGGTGCTGCTGGCGCCCACCCACCTCCTACAGGCGGAGCTATACGAGCGGTTGGGCGACCGCAAGCAGGCCGCCGATCACTACAGCCGCTTCATTCAGCTATGGAGGAGCTGCGATCCCGAGCTACGCCCGAGCGTCGAGAAGGCGAAGGCGCGCCTCGCGAGCCTCATAGGCGAGCCACGCGGTGGGCCCCATCCCGAGTAGCGCCTCCGCGGGACCGTGTTCCCTGGGTGGATGATCACTATGCCGGCCGCGCCTCGATCGAGTAAAACACTCCCAGAAACCGGCGGTTGGCCCGAGTGACCCGAAGCCCTGCCTCTCGCACGAGCTCGAGCGGCTCGCGGTTCCAATGACATCCGATCATCCGCGCGTGGGCTTCGGCACGCCGGTCCTGAAATCGCGCCGCCCAACCCCGATCACTTCGGCCGTGCTCGGCCAGCAGGATCCTGCCGTCGGACCGACAGACCCGGGACATTTCGCGCAACGCCTGAATCGGGTTCGGAAAGGTGCACGTGGACAGGGTCGAGACCACCGTGTCGAAGCTGCCATCCCGAAAACCGAGTTGCTCGGCGTCCATCACCGCGAACCGGTACGGCCGCTCGAGCCGCCGGGCCCGTTGGCGCGCGCGCTCGAGCATCTCGCGGCTGAGATCGACCGCGATCACCGGGCGACCTGAGCGGTAGAAGCGAAAGTTCTTCCCGGTGCCGGCAGCGACCTCCAACACCAGCCCGCTGGCCTGCGCCAGCAACCGCCGGCGCAAGCGCCCGACACCGAGGGCCTCAGGAAGCGCCTCGGCCAGGTCGTACCACGGAGCGAAGCGCCGGTAGGTCTCGCGAAGCTCGCGGGTATCCATGTCCAACCCGATCGCCCGCTACCGCGGGAACGCCTCGGGCAGCCCCCCGTCCACTGTGAGAATGTCGCCCGTGGTGAAGCGGAAGCGGTTGCTCGCCAGCAGCATGGCGAGGTCGGCCACCGCTTCCGGCGGGATGAGGCTCGCGCCCATGAGGTTGCGGCTGCGGTAGGTTTCCAGCTGCTCCTCGACCGTTACGCCGCGGCTCGCCGCGCGCTCCCGCACGAACTGAAGAAACAGCGGGGTCTCGACCTGGTCGGCGTTGATGGCGTTCACCCGGATGCCGTCCGGCCCCAATTCAACCGCGGCCACCCGCAATGCCTGCAGCAGGGCCGCCTTGCTCCCCCCGTAGGCCACCGCCTCTTTTCCGGGAACCACGGCCGCCTTGGAGACCGACGCCACGATCGAGCCGCCCAGACCCTGGCGTCGCATCACCGCCGCGGCCCGGCCGACCGCGGCGACCGCCCCCAGATAATGAACCTCGAGCTGGCGCTGGAGGTCCTCCCGCCGGACCTCGGTGATCGGCGCGAATCGGGGCGCCAGCCCCGCCGTGTAGAACAGCGAGTCGATTCCGCCGTACTCGAGCACCACGCGTCGAAACAGCGCATCCAGACTCGCATCGTCGCGCACATCGACCGAGGCCCCGACCACCCGGCCGGGGTACTGGGCCGCGAGTTCCCCCGCGACGCCGTCCGCCAGCTCGCCGTCCAGATCCGCCACCACGACGTGGGCACCCTCCTCGGCGAACCGCCGCGCGGCGGCCTTCCCGATGCCGCTCCCGCCCCCGATCACCACCGCGATGTGACGGGGAAGCAGCTTGGTCGCGCGTTCCTTCGCGATCTGCTCCTCGAGCTTGCGCCGTTCCAGCGGCCAGTGCTCGAACTCGAACACGTCGGGCTCGCCGATGAACTCGAAGCGCTCCACTGCTTCGGCATTGGCGATGCTCTCCAGCACCGCACGATAGCAGAGATTTGCCGTGACCGCTCCCCGCTTGTCCGCGAACGCCGTGATGAGGCCGAGCCCGGGGGCGAGCACGACTTTGGCCCAATCGTCGAGCGGCCGCTCGCCCGGCGCCGCGTGGCGGCGATGGTACTCCTCGTACTCGGCCCGAGCGTCGGCGAGCTGGCTCCGGGTCTGCGCCACGAGCTGGTCGGCCGATGCGGTTGGATCGAGATCGAGCCAGACCGGCAGGCGGCCCGCCCGAAGCAGGTGCTCCGGGGTCGCCATTCCCCTGGCGGCCAGCTCCGGAATTCGATCCGCGGCCAGCGCGGCGAGCACGTCATCAGCATCGTCGAAGTTCAGGATCACCCGCTCGGAGGGGCTCAGCAGGCCTCGCACCAGCGGCAACACCAGCTCGGCCAGCTTGCGCCGTTGCTCCACCGGTGGGATCGGATGGCGCGCCGGTCCCAGAACCTGCCGTCCGCGGCGGCAGGTCGCGAGATACTCGTCGATGCGATCCACCACCTGCGCCAGCCGGCTGTGGCACTGCCGCGCGTCGTCGCCCCAGACCACGAGCCCGTGGTGTGCCAGCGCCAGGCCGATTGCGCTCGCCGGGATCTGGTCGAGCATCGCGCTCACCGCGCGGGCCAGAGGAAACCCGGGGCGCACGTAGGGCACGTAGACGATCGCCCCCTCGAACAGCTCGCCGACCAGTCGTTCCCCGGTCGCATCCGGGACGTTGGTCAGGCTCATCGTCGCCACGTCGTGCGTGTGTGCGATGACCCGGTGCGGGATGAGCGAATGCAGCGGGGTTTCGACGCTGGGAGCCGGACCCTCCTTCAACATGCAGCTGGCCATGAACCGCATCATCTCTGCATCGCTCATCGTCTCCACATGCCGGAGGGGAGCGAGCCGGGACAGGGAAAGCCAGGTGAACCCATCGCGCCCGATGGTTCGGAGATCGGTGCCGCTGCCCTTCACCGCGAGCGCCTGCACCGGCTCGCCATTGTCGGACGTCAATCGCAGCTTGGCCGACGTATTACCGCCGCCCGGCTGGACCAGCCGGGACTGCTGGCCGAGGAGATTCGAGAGATAGACCAGCCCATCGAGCGATTCGGTCATGCGGAGCTCAACTCTCCTCCGGCGGTCCGCCCGCCTGCGCCACCTGATCCGGGCGAACGCGGTCGGCGTCGAACCGGCGCGCCGCCGCGAGCATCTTCGCGATGATCTCGTCCGGATCGGCCTTGGCGCCACGCTTGAAGCGGAGCGGGTTGATCCGCGCCACAACGAAGGCCCGGAGGTAAGGACTCTGGAAGCCACGGTCCCGGAGCCGCTTCACCGCCTCTCCCACGGCGACATCCAGCTCGAGCAACCGCTCCGCCCGCTCGCGGCGCGCCTGGAGCGCGCGGGAGAGCTTGCTGGACCCGAACTCTTCCGTGCGCTTGAGCACCGGATGGTAGGAGGCACCGGCGAACCGGCCGTTCTGTTGATAGCAGAGCCCGAGGGTGAGGAGCGCCGGCTCCTCGAACTCGACAGCGTAGTCGCTCCGGCCGGTCGTCGAGCTCCACCAGCGCCTGCGCCAGGCGCGCGACCTCGAGCGCGCGTTCGCGGAGGTTGTGCGCCTTTTCGGTGTTGAGCACGAGGATACGGTGCGCCACGTCGGGCTCGGCCACCACCAGCGCGATCACGGCGCGCGCGCCCAGCCGCCGGAGCGCCGCGAGCCGATGGCTGCCGTTGGGCGTCCAGTAGCGGCCGCCCTCCGCGGGCACCACCACGATCGGGTCGAGGAAGCGGCCCAGCTGCTCGATCGCCTCGGCAAGTCGGGCCACGTGCGGCTCGGACAGATCGCGCTGGTACGGAGTAGGCTCGACCTGGCCTATGGGAAGCGCCGCCAGCACCTGCCAGTGCCCACCGAGCGGGTCGCGGTAGGCCCCGAGCGGAGCTCCCCCGTCCGCCGAGAGCCGCTCTTCAAGCCGGGCGACGGCCGCGGGCGGGTTGCCGGCGGCGATCGCATCGGGCGCGAGCCCCCGCGAGCCCGGCTCGACCACGCGCTTGCGACGTCGGGACGATTTGGGCTTGGCCTCGGCCATAGTAAGGAAAGAAGCAGGAGACCGCACCAGCCACAACGCCCGCTAGCCCTGGCTCGGTGGCTCAGGTTGCCAGCGCCCGGTACGATCTGGTGCCACAGGCGTCAGCAGGATCGAGGTCATGGTCCGCAGCGCCCGGCTGATCTCCTCCAGCACGGGATCGAGCTGCTGGGGGAGGCTTGCGTCGACCGGACCGTAAGCCTTGAGCGCCCGGGAAGTCGCGTCCTCGATCTCTACCATCGCCGTTACGAGCAGCGCCTGGGCCCGGCGAAGCCGTGACCGGCGATCCGGCTCGAGCCCAAACCGGGCGGCGAGGGTCTCCAGGCCCCGCCGGATGCGGGCGACCTCGGGTTGAATACGAAGACCGAACTCCGCAGGGATATCCGCGAGGTCGAGGCGCAATATCCGATCTTGCGGGCCGTGCTCGGTGAGCCACACGACCTCGGCAACGGCAGCTTCGATCTGATGGAGGAAGACCCGGAGATGCCGGCGCTGGGGCTCAGTAAGCTCGGCGGGAACGACCGGCTCGGAAGGGCTCGATGTCATGGCTCGGGAAGCACATTAGCGGCGTGCGCGATACCTGGTCAACACGGCGCCGCACCGTCGTCTGCACCGCTGTATACTGCAGCGAAGGAGTCTTTGCTCTGGAGGCATGATATGTCGGCCGTCGTACACATCAAAACGGCACTCGCTGAGACAGCCTTTGCAGCCCCTCGTGTAAGGGTTGCCCTCGATCAGCTTATCGATAGCCTCGACCAGGATCTCGATCGCGCCGGATACCGGCCCTCGAGCGTGACGCAGGCGCGGCTGCAGCAGCTGCTCAGCGCCGTGGGTGAAACCGGCGCGGGAGCGGCGCCAGAAGAAGAAGAGGAGGAAGAGATCCGAGACACCCAGCGCTTGAGCTGAGCGGTTTCCCCGGTATCGTCCCGGTCAGGCTCCCTTCGAGGACGGAGCAGAGCGCGCCTCCGCCCATCCGTTGCAGCAGGATCCGCATCACGGTCGGATCAGCAGCCGGATCCCGCCGGTAAAGGTCCACTCGTGTCAGAGGCAAGGGCACGAACCCGTCCGCGCCCGGCCTGGCGAAGAGCACCTGGGCCACGCCCTGCCGCCCGGCTGCAAAGGCGTGAGCGGAGGCAGCCAAGTAGAGTCGCCAGATTCGATACGTCTCGGCCCCAACCAATCGAACGGCGGCGCTCTCTGCCGCCTCGAGCCGCCGGATCCAGCGGCGCAGCGTCAGGACGTAGTGCGCCCGGAGTTCCTCGACGTCACGAACCTCGAAGCCGGCTCGTTCAGCAGCACCGATCGCAGTCGAGAAGGGAACCAGCTCACCGTCGGGAAACACGTAGCGGTCCATGAACTTCCCTTGCCGCCAGACCCGCCGCACGATCGCTGCCCGAACCCCTCGGTCATTCGGCTCGGCGCCGGCGACAATGCCGTGGTTCAGGAACAACCCGCCGGGCTTGAGCAGCCGATGGACCTTGGCGAAGTACTCTGGCAGGCGGTCGCGGCCGACATGCTCGAACATTCCGACGCTCGCAATTCTGTCGAACGGCTGGCGCTCGTCGAGATCCCGGTAGTCGGCGGCTTCGACCACGCACCGGCCCGCGAGCCCGGCAGCGATAATCCGCTCATTCGCAAGCGCCGCTTGCGCGGGGCTGAGCGTGACGCCGAGTACGTGCACGCCGAAGCGCTCTGCGGCGTAGCAGACCAGCCCGCCCCAGCCGCAGCCGATGTCCAGCAGGCGATCGCCGGGCGTGAGTCGAAGTTTGCGGCACAGATGCTCGAGCTTCGCCTCCTGGGCTGCGTCCAGGTCCTCGTCCCCAGTTTCGAAGTAGGCGCAGGAGTAGACCATGCGTTGGTCGAGCCACAGCGCGTAGAAATCGTTGCCCAGCTCGTAGTGCGAGCGGACCGCAGCGCGATCCCGCGCCCGCGAGTGCGGAGGCGCAAGCCGGGCGATCCCGACGGCGCGACGAGGCAGTGAGGCGCGGGGCGGGTCGGCGGGGAGCGCGAGCAGCTGGAGGACGAGCCGCGAAAGAGCGCCCGGCCGCGCGATCCGTGCCCGGACCAGCCCGGGCAGCGTGGCGGCCGCCTCGAGGTCGCCCTCGATGTCGAAGTCGCCGCGAACGAACGCCTCACCCATCCGGAGCTCGGAAGGCGGCAGAAACATGCGGCGCAGCGCCCAAGGGCTTCGGAGAACCAGGGTGAACCGGGGCTCGACCTCGGCCGGCGCATCCAGCGACCCCTCCCAGAATCGGATGGCGAAGTCTCGTTGCTGGACGGGACCAAAGAGCTCGGCGAGCACGCGGCGCGCCCGCTCCAGCATGTGAGGCGAAACAGCGTCGGGTAATGCTCCCAGGGCGCCGTTGAACGCCGGTGTCGAGAAGGGAGCTTCGCTCGCAGCGTCGCCGTCCAGATCCCAATTAGGGGTCGGGTCCATATGGAAGGTCCCCTCCCAATATTTCGTCCGTCGCGGCCGATCGGGCCAGAGGGGCGGCGACCCGACGTCGGCACGCAGGTGACCAAGCGGTCAGGTTGAAGATCTCACTTCGGTGCGGGCGCCGTGGTGAACCGCATGGAGGCGAGCCACTCGAGCATCGATCGCGCTGATCTCGCGCTCGACCGCGGGTTGGCCCGCCGCGTGAGCGGTCCGGGCACGGTCGAGCGCCCGGCCTGCTGCTTGCCGCCCCTCGCGGAGCACGAGGCGAAGCTGGATCTCGAGACGATGCCGGCTGTCGCGGAGGCGATCGTCGAGGTCCCCCCGCACCCGCGCGGCGTTCACACGGAGGAGATCGGCCAGGTAACGCTCAGCGGCAGCCAGGGCCCGGTTCCGCTCGAGCGACCGCGGGGCGACGGCATCGACGATCCAGACCCACGGTGTTGCCGGCGCGTGCCGGCGCAGCAGGTCCGTGAAATAGAAGGCGCGCTTCGCGGAAAACGCCTCGGCGTCCCCGGCCTCGAGATCGAGCTCCGCCGGCTCCAGCCCGGCGGCCGACGCGACCCGCGTAAGCAGCCCGCGCGCCATGTCGACGAAGCGCCCGATCGCCTCACGGTAGGCCCGGTCGGCAGCCCCCTCGGAAGCCACCAGCCATGGCTGGAGCAGTGCGCGTGCCGTCTCGTTGGCAACTTCGAGGGCCTCCCGCCTCCTGAGCCGGACGCTGGGCGGCGTCGCGGCGGTGAGCCGCTCGCGAACTGCCGCGATGCCCTTGGGAACCGCAGTTGCGAGGAACTCCTCCTCCCGGGCACCAAAAGAGAGACTGACCCGCTGTTGGTCCACCCCGAGGAGCGCTCCCAACTCGACGAGGGCCCGGTCGGCCTCGGCTGCCAGTGCGCTCAGCTCGTTGACCCGGCGTTCGGATTCCTCGAGCGGCCGCACGAGCGCTGCCCGCTGCTCGATGAGCACCCGGTGGAGTCGGCAGCCCAGCCGGTGGAGCCCCCGGGTCACTGCGCCCGCGACCAGCGTCTGTCCCCCGGTGGTCGCCAGGTGGTCGAGGGTCCGGATCAGGTCGGCCCACTCGCCGGGTTCACCCGCGTTCCGGGAAGCGGCGAGCGCGCTGACCTCGAACAGTCGCCCTGCCGCGGGCCCCAGTCGCTCGGCCAGGACCCGTTGCGTGAACACCGCGGCCTCCCGGCGCTCTTCGGCAGCGAGGCGGTCTGCCTTGTTCAGCACGAATACCAGGTGGTCCACCTGCCGGGCGACGTCATCGATGAGCTCGAGCTCGTCGCTCGAAATCGGCGGGTCGGCACCCAGTACCACCAGTGCGGCATCGATGTGGGGGACAAACTCACGGGTCGCGCGGCTGTTCGCCTCGAACACCGATCCCAGGCCGGGGGTGTCCACCAGGCACATGCCGCTGGCAAGGAGCGGGCTCGGCACGAAAACCTCGACGCCGGCGACCTGTTTTCGATTCGACGGATTGGCCCGCTCCGTTACCCACGCGGCGAGCTCGCCCGGATCGATGGCAAGCCAGTCGCCCTTAGCCAGCTTTACACGGGCGGCGGGCTCGCCGTACCGCACGACGGTCGGTATCGCGGTGACCGGTGCCACGCCGGTCGGGAGCACCGGGGTTCCGAGCAACGCATTGATCAGAGTGGATTTGCCACGCTTGAACTGGCCCACGCCAGCGACGTAGAAGCGCCCTTCCGCCGCACGCGCTGCCAGCCCTCGCGCCTCGGCGGCGATTTCGGCGGCGTCCGATTCCTCCGCGAGGCGGGCCAGCATCTCCAGAGCCCCATCATCGAGCATGGGACCCCCAGCGCAAGGCAATGGGTGCACTCGGGCATCTGATCGGACAGACGTTCGAGTCCATGGGCGTCTCCGATATGGCTTGCGCGGACATACAAAAGCTCCTGCCGGGCCGCTTCGGGCCTTGCAGGAGTCATCAGCCGCCGGATGAACCAGCGACAGTTCAGGGCGAACTCCATCGCCGCGTGGACTGCATCGGTAGCCTAACCGTTGGGCAACAGCGCGGTCAAGTCATGGCTTGCCCCGCCGGTCCCGCCCGTGGGGTCGGTGTCCGGCCGGTCCGGAGCAGGAGACTCAAATCGGCCACCGCGTCGGGATCCACGCCGGAAGCCCGCAGCTCACCCACGGTCCGCTCCACGTCGTAACGCACCCGCCCGAGCCGGAAGGTTCCGTTCTCGATGACCGCATACGCGGCACGAGGGTCTCCATCCTTCGGCTGGCCCACGCTGCCCGGATTGACGACGTGCGTCCGGGCCAACGGCAGGTCGAACTGGAGGTGTGTGTGACCCACAACTACGGCGTCCACATCGAGCGCGTGCACCTCGCCCTCCCAGGCCGCCGGATCGGGGCCGAGATACCGGTAGAGCGGGTCACTGGGGGTGGCGTGCACGAACAAGTACCGGGTGCCGTCGAGCTGGCGGAGCGCGGAGCGGGGCAGGCCGGCGAGATAGGCGCGCTCCTCAGGTGAGAGCTGCGCCTGGCCCAGCGGCGCGAGGGCATCTGCCAACCACTGGAACTCCGCCCTGCAGCCGGGTGGACTGCCGTCTCCGAGGGCTCGGTCGTGGTTGCCCTGCACCACGAGCGCGGCATGGGCTCGGACCCAGCGCACGCAAGGGCCCGGCTGTGGCCCGTAGCCCACGAGATCGCCCAGGCATATCAGGAGATCGTGCGGCTCGGCCGCGACCGCCTCGAGCGCCGCGAGGTTGCCGTGGATGTCCGATAGCACCAGCACCTTCACACGACCGCCTTGGCTCAGCTGACCAGCCGATTTGCGCTTGACGACAACCCAAAGGGAACTCTCCGGCCCCTACCTGCCATTATCGCGATGGATGACGCGATCTGACAAACCGGCCAGGCCTTCGTAACGGCTTGGGACCACGCTGGCGGGAAAGGGACCGTGACCATGCGCAAGGCGGTGCTGATCGGGGCTCTCGGTTTCCTCGGCCTGCTGACGCATCCCGCGATCAGCCAGGCCCAGGATCCCTTTACGCTCTATCCGGAGAACTACAAGGTTCTGTTCGAGAACGACCGCGTCCGCGTGCTGGACTTCCGGCTGGCCAAAGGCGCTACCGAGAAGACGCACCAACACCCGGCGTGAAGTGGCGTACAGCGACCCCACCGCGCACGCCTCCGAGAACATCGGCGATAACGACGCGCATGGCATCCTGGTCGAGCTCAAGACGCCCAGCCGAGCCGACGCCACCCCGACGACGGCCCTGATCGGATGGCGCGGAGCCACGCCGGCGCTGCCGGACGGCGAGTCGATCACCGCGTTTACCCTGATCCACGGCATCCCTGGGAAGGAAGCCGAGCTGAAAGAGCACTTGCTGTCGCTCGCCGCTCCCACCCGGGCCGAGCCGGGCTGCATCCGGTACGACCTCTACCAGTCTCCGAACCGGAAGCACGAGTTCCTTCGGTTCGAGATCTGGGCCAGCCTCGCCGCCCTCGAGGCGCACAAGCAGACGCCACACCTCCGAGCGTCGTTCGAGAAGCGCCAGCGGGAGGGGTGGACCACCGAGATCGTCCTCTGGAGCCCTGTGCCATGAAGCGTGCCCCTGCTGCGATTGCGGCGTCCCTGTTCATGGCGGCGGCGTGCCTCGCTCCGCTGTGCTTGTCCGCCCAGTCGGTCACGGACAGGGTCGGTCGCATCGAGCGCCTGGACCCCCGCTTCGACTCGCTGATCCCTCCCGGTGCGGTGCTCGAACGCGTGGCCGGTGGGATCGTCTGGAGCGAGGGCCCCTTGTGGGACCCGCTGGACCGCTCGCTTCTCTTCTCGGACGTCCCGCGCAACGGCGTGTTCCGCTGGAAGGAAGGGATGGGGGTCACCCAGGTCCTCAAGGGCAGCGGCTATACGGGACCGGCGCTCTTTGCCGGCCGGGAGCCGGGCTCGAACGGTCTCGCGTTCGACCGCGAAGGCCGGCTGGTGATGTGCCAGCACGGCAACCGGAGAATCGTGCGGCGCGAGCTCGACGGGCGGGAGACCGTGCTGGCCGACCGCTACCAGGGCAGGCGGCTCAACAGTCCGAACGACCTGGTGTTCGCGCCCAACGGCGATCTCTACTTCACCGACCCGCCGTTCGGACTTCCGGGCACGTTCACCGATTCAGCCAAGGAACTGCCGTTTCAGGGCGTGTACCGGCTGACGCCGGACGGCGTGCTGACGGCCGAGATCACGAACCTGAAGGCCCCGAACGGGATCGGCTTTTCACCCGATGGCAAGCTGCTCTATGTCAGCAACTCGGATCGGGAGCGCCCGACGTGGATGGTGTACCCGGTGCTCGAACACGGAACGCTGGGGACGGGGCGCCAGTTCGCAGAGGCGCAGGCGTGGGTGCGTGCCGGCGAGGGCGTTGCCGACGGGCTCAAGCTGGACAAGCAGGGAAACATCTTCGCGGCCGGCCCCGGCGGGATCCACGTGTTCGCACCCGACGGCACCCGGCTCGGCCGTATCGAGACCGGCGCCCCCACCGGGAATCTCAACTGGGGCGAGGACGGCAGCGTCCTGTTCATCGCCGCCAACCACTCGATTCTGCGGCTCCGCACCGCCACCGCAGCGCCGCTGGCGCTCAGCTCCGGGCCGTCGCTGCCGGTTCGATGAAGAGCTCGTCCACGTAACACCAGCTCCAATTCTCGCCCGGCTCGAAGCTCCGCATGATGGCGTGATGTGAGGCGTGGAAGTGCTTGGTTGCATGCTTGCCGGGGGAGTTGTCGCAGCAACCTACGTGGCCGCACTCCTGACAGAGGCGCAGGTGCACCCAGCGGCCACCGGTCTTGAGACACTCCTCGCAACCGTCAGGGGTGCGGGGCGGGACGTCTCGCACCTGGGCCAGGTGCGGGCACTGCTGTGACATTTCGGTATCTCCAGTAATGAGGTCAAGTTGACGCGGCCGGCTTCAGCTACGCGGGTCGCGCGATATTGGCGTGCACGAAGCTCACGGCCATGGATCCTTCTCCCACCGCCGAGGCTACCCGTTTCACCGACCCGCTCCGGACGTCGCCGGCGGCGAAGACGCAAGGCAGACTGGTCTCGAGCAGGAAGGGGGCGCGGCCGGCGGACCGCCAGCGGTCGGCATCTACGGTCCCCGGCGGCAGCCCGGTTCCAGTCAATACGAACCCCCTGCGATCCAGCTCGACGCACCCACGGAGCCAGGCCGTGTTTGCATCTGCCCCGATGAATAGAAACAGGGCCTTCGTTTCGAACGTGGCTTCGGTCGCTGTTTGACCCCTTACGTGCACCGCCCCCAGGTGTCCATCCCCCTCGAGGCTGGTGATCACAGTACCGCAGTGGACCGTGACGTTCTCGAGACTCTGCACCCGGTCCACCAGGTAACGCGACATGCTGGCTCCCAGGTCCGCGCCCCGCACCACCACGTGGACGCGGCGGGCATAGCGGGCAAGGTAGACGATCGCCTGGCCGGCCGAGTTTCCGGCGCCGACCACCACGATCTCCTCGCCCCGGCAGAGTCGCGCTTCCATGTCGGTGGCCGCGTAGTAGATGCCCGCGCCGTCGAAATCCGCGAAGCGGGGGATGTCGAGCTTCCGATACTCTACGCCGGTCGCGATCAGCACGCACCGGGTGCGGAGTCGAGTGCGGTCGGCGAGGGTGACGATGCGCTCGCCGCCGTCGATGCCGAGCGACCGGACTTCGCAGGGCACGGTGATGCGCGCGCCGAAGCGCTGGGCCTGCAGGAGCGCATTCCGGGTGAGCTCCGCTCCCGAGATGCCCGCGGGGAAGCCGAGATAGTTCTCGATCCGGGAGCTGGTGCCCGCCTGACCGCCCGCAGCTATCGCATCGGCGGTCAGCACGTCGAGTCCCTCGGACGCGGCGTAGACCGAAGCCGCGAGCCCTGCGGGGCCGGCACCCACGACGACGAGGTCGTAGACGTGGTCCTCATCCAGTGTGGGCGTGAGTCCCGCGCAATGGGCGAACTCGGCGAGCGACGGATTGCTGGCCCAGCGACCCTGGCGCCCGATCACGATCGGCGTGGCAGAGGCCCCGATGCCGAGCTGCCGCAGCAGCGCATCCGCCTGCTCGTCGGCCTCGAGGTCGAGCCACCTGAACGGGACCGCATTGCGGGTGGCGAAGTCGCGCAGGCGATGGGAGTCCGGAGAGAACCGCGAGCCGATGATCTTGACGCCTTCGAAGCCGCCGCCGAGGAGGAGGGTCCGGCGCATCAGGAAGGCCTTGAGGATCGTCTCGCCCAGCTCGGGCAGCTCGTCCACCGCTCGGCGCAGCTCCTCCCGGCTGAGCTTGAGGACCCGTCCGGCCTCAGGTGCGCGCCCGGTCACGAGCACGGTGCGCCCGCTGAGGACGTCGACATCACCGGTGAACTGTCCCGGCCGATGCACCGTGACGGTATGCGGCGCGCCCCGCGAATGCTCGACAATCTCGATCGAGCCCTCGAGTACCACGTAGAAGGAGAACTCGCGATCGCCTTCGGCGAACAGGACCTCGCCGGCCTCAACGTCGCGCGGGCGCCCCCGCGCCGCCAGCGCGGCGAGATCCCTGGCACCGAGGGTAGGAAACGCGACGTCTTGATCGCTGGCCATGCAGTGCGCTCCGGAGTGAGAGCCCAATCGCCCTCAATCTAGCCGTGCGTCCTCCGGGGCCGCACGAACGCCAAATTGATAGCATAGTTTTGAAGACCCAGTTCGACCGCGCCATACGGGCGCCCCAACCCGGCGCGGCTCCTAGAGGAAAGGTGATCGATGAGCTCCACCGCGATCTTCGCGCTCGCGTTCGGGATCGGCATCGTCGCCGGCCTCCGCTCGATGACAGCGCCCGCCGTGGTCAGCTGGGCCGCGCGGCTCGGCTGGCTCCACCTCGAGCAGACGCCGCTGGCTTTTCTGGGCTACGCGGTGACGCCCTACATCGTAAGCGTCCTGGCGCTCGGCGAGCTGCTCGCCGACAAGCTGCCGAAGACGCCGAGCCGGAAGCAGCCCGCTCCGTTCATGGCCCGCATCGTGCTCGGTGCCCTGTCGGGCGCGGCGCTCACCGCCGGAGGCGGCCAGTCGGCACTCGCCGGTGCCGTGGTTGGGGCGCTGGGAGGAGTGGCGGGAACCCTGGGGGGCTACCAGGTCCGGACCGGGCTGGTCCGGGCACTCAAAGGACCGGACTTCGTGATCGCGCTGCTGGAGGACGCCGTGGCGGTTGGGGGCGCGCTGTTTCTGGTCTCTCGGTTCTAGGGGGCCACAACGCCCGCTCCCCGGCTGGCGAGCGGGCGCTATGGGCAACCCAGCGATTCCTCGAACGCGCCTCAGGCAATCGTTCGCAGGTAGTCGGCAAGGCGATCGAAGCTGATGGACGCGCCTTCTTTCATCCCCGTCTTGAGCGCCGCATCGCGAGCCTCCTTCGACGGGTAGAGCATCGTTTGCCTAAGCGTCGTCTTGCCAGCCTCCTCGGAGAGGATCAGCGTGTTGAGCGTTTCGGGCCAGTCGGCGCCCCACGACTCGGTGTTGACCAGGCGCTCGGGCGGCGTGATCTCGCGATAGACGCCGCGCATTCCCAGCTCGGTACCGTCGGAGCGGCGCCAGACAAAATGCCACTCCCCACCGGGGCGGAGATCAATCTCGCAGACGGGCATGGTCCAGCCTTCCGGGCCGAGCATCCAGTGCGGCAAGTGCTCCGGGTTGGTATAGCACTCCCAGACGAGCCTGCGCGGCGCGTCGAAGACCCGCGTGATGACCACCTCCCGATCGGAGGGGGTCGTGAACGTGGTCGCACCTGCCTTATGTGCCGTGACCATGATTCCGCTCCTTTTCTTTCATGTGTTCTAGGTATCGATCCAGCCGTTGGTAGCTCTCATCCCAAAAGCGGCGGTAGTTCTCGGCCCACTCGGCGACCTCCTTGAGCGGCGCCGCCTCGAGCCGGCAGGGGCGCCACTGCGCCTCACGGCCGCGCGCGATGAGGCCAGCGCGCTCGAGCACCCGGAGGTGCTTGGAGACGGCGGGGCCGCTCATCGCGAACGGCGCCGAGAGCTCCTTGACCGTGGCGGGGCCGGTGCTGAGGCGAGCGAGGATCGCGCGTCGGGTGGGGTCGGCGAGGGCGCTGAAGGTGCTGCTCAGGGGGTCTGCTGCTGCCATGGCTATGCTTAACCGCACAGTTAGATAACCTAATGGTTATATACGACCCACCCGGCTGATTGTCAAGCGATCTCGAGCGCCTCACCTCGTGGGGGCCGGAAAAGCCACCAAGAAACCACAACGCCCGCTCACCGATGGCGAGCGGGCGCTGTCGGCGACCCGGCTATCTACGGACGACCACGATCATCCGCACTCGCTGAAGCCGCACACGTGGCACTTCATGCACCCATCGGCAAACTCGAGCTGGGAGCCGCAGTCCGGGCAGGCGCCGGACAGCGTCTCCTGCATCCCGCCGAACGTCATCTGCTCGGCCCCATGGGTCACCTGCTGCACCACCGGCGCCTCCGGCGCCGAAGCCTCGAGCCCGGGGATCAGCTCCTGTTGGACGCCCGCCTTGTCCTGCATCCACCGTTCGATCGCGATGCCCACGGCGTCCGGCACCGAGAGGACCTTGTTGGCCCCGAGGCCGATGGTGCGATCGGAGCTGATGCCGCGCAGCTGGCGGTAGATCTCCTTCATCGGAATCCCCGACCGGAGCGCCAGGCTGATCAGCCGGCCCAGCGCCTCGACATCGGCCATCAGCGCCCCGCCCGCCTTGCCCAGACTCATGAACACCTCGAACGGCTGGGCTCTTTCGTCTTCCGTGATGGTGACGTAGAGGGTGCCGAGCGGCGTCTCCAGCCGCCGAGTGGTGCCGCGGAGCAGCTCGGGCCGCGACCGCTTCTGGCGCCGCTGCAGGTTCTCCGCCTCCAGCTCGTGCAAGCCCTTCTTGAGCCGGTCGTTCTCCGCCCGGAGCTCGGCGATCTCGCCGTGCAGGTCGGCGGTTTGGCTCCCGCCTGCTCCCGCCTGCTCCCGCCCGCTCCCGTTCACCCGCTGAACCACTCGCTGGGCCGTAGCGCCCGTGGACAGCACCTGCGCTTCCCGACTCGCATCCCGGTAGACCGTGACGCCCTTGCAGCCGAGCTTGTAGGCCAGCCGGTAGATCTCCTCGACGTAGGCCTCGGTGGCGTCCTGGGCGAAATTGCAGGTCTTGGAGATCGCGGAGTCGTTGAACTCCTGGAACGCCGCCTGCATCCGGATGTGCCACTCCGGCTTGATGTGGTTGGCGGTGACGAACACCCGCTGCCAGCGCTGGGGGACCTCGGGAAAGTTGATGTTGCCCGCCTCCGCGATCCGGCGCATGAGATCTTCGGAGTACCATCCCTCCTGCCGCGCGATCGCGACGAAGTCGTCGTTCACGTCGGGCATGAGCACGCCGGCCTGATTCCGCATGAACGCCACGGCAAACAGCGGCTCGATCCCCGAGCTGCAGCCGGCGATGATGGAGATCGTCCCGGTGGGGGCGACGGTGGTGACGTTGCAGTTGCGCAGCCGGCGCATCGGCCGGACCCGCTCGCCGTTGGGATCGCGGGCGCAGGTGGCGTCGGGCCCCCAGATGCTCCGCTCCCACTCCGGGAACACCCCGCGCTGGGCGGCCAGGCGCTCGGACTCGACCTTGGCTTCGTCGTCCAGGAACTGCTGCACCTTCCGGCCCAGGGCGACGCCATCCTCCGAGTCATACGCCACACCGACCCGGACGAAGAGATCCGCCAGCCCCATCACGCCGAGCCCGATACGGCGAATCCGCTGGGCCAGCTCGGTGATCTCGGGCAGCGGATACTGGTTGGCGTCGATCACATTCTCCAGGAAATGGGTCGAGAGATGGACCACCCGCCGGAGGTTGTCCCAGTCGATCTGGCCATTGACGACGAAGGCGCCCACGTTGACCGAGCCGAGGTTGCACACGTCGTACGGCAGGAGCGGCTGCTCCCCGCAGGGATTGGTGGCCTCGTAGGAGCCCAGGTGGGGAACCGGGTTGTAGTAGTTGGCCCGGTCGACGAAGAACACGCCCGGCTCGCCGGTCTTCCAGGCGCCGTGAATGATCTTCTGCCAGACTTCCCGCGCGTTGAGCTGGCCGACGACCTGCTGAGTCTTGGGATGCAGGAGATCGTACATCCCGTCGGAGTCGACCGCCTGCATGAATGCGTCGGTGACGGCCACCGAGATGTTGAAGTTGGTGATCTTGGTGATGTCGTCCTTGCAGGCGATGAACTCCAGGATGTCCGGATGGTCCACCCGCAGGATGCCCATGTTGGCGCCGCGCCGGGTACCCCCCTGCTTCACCACATCGGTCGACGCATCGTAGAGCGACATGAACGACACCGGACCCGACGCGACGCCCATGGTGGAGCGGACGATGTCGTTCTTGGGCCGGAGCCGGGAGAAGCTGAAGCCGGTGCCCCCGCCCGACTGATGGACCAGGGCCATGGAACGCAGGGTGTCGTAGATGCCGCTCCGGCCATTCGAGATCGCGTCATCCACCGGGAGCACGAAGCAGGCAGAGAGCTGCCCCAGGGGCCGGCCCGCGTTCATGAGGGTGGGCGAGTTGGGCATGAAGAATCGATCGGCCAGCAGCCCGTAGAACGCCTCAGCCAAGGCCTCCACCGCCCCGCTCGAGGCGCCGTAGCGGCGGTCAGGCTCGGCGATGGTCCGGGCAACCCGCCAGAACAGGTCGCTCGGCGTCTCGACCGGTTTCCCCGCATCGTCCTTGATGAGGTAGCGCTTCTCGAGCACCGTGATGGCGTTGGGCGACAACGTGACAGCGTCCCGTGGCGTGGACGGACTCATGGGATACCCCGGCATGTGAAGGATTCCTGCGTGCGTGCCAACCCGACTGTGCCGGCGGACGGGGGATCCACCGAAACGGACGGCCAAACTAGGCCAACCAACATGGTCGCACAATCCCTCGTAAAATCGGCGTCACGACGCGAAATCCCTTCGTTCACATCACAAAAATAATCACATTGCCGCCTGTGGAAAAACCGCTGATCCACTCGCCGGCCACGCGGGTGCGCACACCGTCACGTCACTGCCCCTGCTCGAGTCGATAGCGCCCCGCGCGATGCTCCCGAGCCAGCTCCACGTAATGGGCCCAGGTGCTCGCGATGCGCTCCCGCAACGCTCCGTCCACCGGCCGCACGATCCGCCCAGGCACGCCCATCACCAACGATCCCGGCGGGACCACCATCCCCTCCGGAATCACCGCGCCTGCGGCCACCACGCTTCCGGTCCCGATTCGGACTCCATTGAGCAGCACGCTGCCCATCCCGATGAGGCAGTCATCCTCCACCACGCAGCCGTGCAAAATCACCCTATGACCGACGCCCACCCGGCGTCCGACCTTGCAGGGCAATCCTTCGTCCACGTGAACCACCGCGCCGTCCTGAATGTTCGATTGGGCCCCGACCGTAATGGCAGCCAGATCGCCACGGAGCACGGCCTGGTACCAGACACTGGTGTCGGCCTCGAGGGTGATGTGACCCATGATGCAGGCGCTGGGAGCAATGAAGGCGGTTGGATGAATCATGGGCGCTGT
>JBIOTT010000041.1:0-4488 GCA_044866195.1 Gemmatimonadales bacterium | reverse complement strand
AGCTGACCGCGACGCTCA
Source organism: Gemmatimonadales bacterium (assembly GCA_044866195.1). GTDB lineage: Bacteria > Gemmatimonadota > Gemmatimonadetes > Gemmatimonadales > GWC2-71-9 > DASQPE01. Next base: position 4,470 of record JBIOTT010000041.1, on the reverse strand, counting down.
ACCGGGCCCGCGTCTTTGCCGAGGGGGGTCTCACGGGAGGATTTTCCTATCGTATCATGGCGGAGTACGAATCCGGCGGGAACGGGAGCACGGCCGCCGAAGTGAGCCTGAGAGACGCCTACGTCCGCTGGACCCGCGGAGACTTGAGCCTGACGGCGGGGCAATACAAGACCCCGTTCAGCCCCGAGTACATCACTTCCATCACCCAAATCGAAACCGCGGACCGCTCGACGGTCGTGGATTCCCTGGCAACCAAGCGGGACATCGGGGTGATGGCCCACTACGCCTACGGCAGCTACCTCACCGTGGAAGGCGGCATCTTCAACGGCGAGGGTCAGAACCGGATCGTGAACGTGGACTCATCCAGCCTCTTGGTGGGGCGCATCGCGGTGCGTCCGCTCGCCTTCGTCACGCTCGGCAGCAACGTCGCCGCATACGCGGGCGACAGCACCCGCTACGGTGTGGACGCCGCCATCGAGTATCGGGGAGCGACGCTGAAAGGCGAGTATCTCCGGCAGGACCATCACGTCGACGCGCCGGTGGACCAGGGCTGGTACGGTCTCGCCACCTATCGCGTGTTGCCGTGGGTCCAGCTGGTCGTGAAGCAGGAGAAATTCGAGCGCGACGCTTTGAGCCTGAGCCGGCGCGTGGTCGCCACCACCGGGGGTGTGAACCTGGAGTTCGCTGCCAGCCGGATCCGGCTGCTCGCCAACTACGTTTCGCGCCGAATCGGCGATCCCGGCGTGCGCCGAAGCACGGTTATCACCCAGCTCCAGGTTCGGTTTTGAGGCTCCGGCGGAGCAGCGGCGGGTTGGGCCCTGCCATCACTCGTGGAACGTGAACTGCCAGCCCACGGCCGGTCGGCCCGACTTGATCAGAAACGAAGGGGCGCGGAGGCCGAAGATCTTCCAGCGTCCGCTCGCGAACTTGGCCGAGGCGATGCCGAGCACCGCGCCGCCGATCACGTCGGACACCCAGTGCTTCTCCTGATAGACCCGGGATACGGCCACTCCAGTGGCCACGCCGTAGAGGCCGATCTTGGCCCAGGTAGGGTGAACGTCGTCCGCCAGCGAGGTGGCCATGGCGAACGCCATGGTCGTGTGGCCCGACGGAAACGCGGCATCAACGTGCAGCGGGTCGAAGTCGAACGCGCTTGTGTTCGCGTTGGGCCGCTCGCGGCCCAGCACCGCCTTGAGGCCCTGGTTGGCGACGCCGGCAAGCGCCAGGGAGAAGGCAAGGCGAAGCCCCGACTGAGTGACCTCGCGATCGCGGGCGAGGAGCCCTCCGGCGATCACCCCCACGGTAACCGGACCGTACACCAGCGGCGTGCCGAACCGGCTCCATGCGTCGGCCACGTTCTGGCCGCTGGCCGACCGGTGACCCCGAAAGTGATTGGCGACCGGCTGGTCGAGCGCGGACAGAAGACCGAGCCCGCCGACCACGGCGAGGGGCTGGTACCAGCGGATCGAGCTCCCGGCCGCAGGCGCGCCGCGGGGAACGTAGGGAGCCGGAGAATCGGGTGGTGGCGCGTTGGTGAGCGCCGAATCCGCGACGCTCTGGGCCCGGGCCCCGACTGGCGCGAGCGTTCCACCCACGGTCAGCGCGAGCGCGACCGCAGCAAAGCGGGACATCGATTTTCCTCCAGGTCGCGCCGCGAACAGGGGACGGATTGGCGCGGGGTCGGTGTATATTAGGCGGGCCTGTCACCTAGGTGAAGACGATGCGGTTTGGTTCGGTCGCACTGATCGTCCTGCTGGTCGGCAGTGCCGCCTGTCGGACCTACGAGACCTACCCTCGACTCTCCAGTCAGAAGGGCCTCGTGCCCGCCGACCAGTTCGCGGCCTACGGCCGCGAGCAGGCCGAAGCCGTGGCGATTGGGCGCGAGCTCGCGGCCGCGCACGACGGAGAGTCGCCCGAGGCGCTCTCCCGGGCCGCCGCCGAGGCGGCAGCCTACGCCAGGAGCCTTCCGGACGTGGTGGACGTGACCCCCGACGCCCCGGGGCACCGGCTCACCGTGCGATTCAAGAGCGGCTGGCGCGCCGCCGTGGTGCCGATCGCGGACGGCAAACGGGGCGCCGACACGCCCGGCATTCCTGCCGGCGCCGGGGCACCCGCCGCGAAGTAGCCCTGGTTCAGGTGGCCACCCCATGACTGCCTGCTGCCAGGTGACCACCACGATCGATTCCCGCGAGGCGGCGGAGCGCCTCGGCACGCTCCTGGTCGAGGAACGGCTGGCCGCCTGTGCCCAGGTGACGGGCCCGATCGCCAGCACCTACCGCTGGGAGGGCCGAGTCGACCAGGCCACCGAGTGGTACTGCCACCTCAAGACCACCTTGGCCCGGCTGCCCGACCTGGAGGCTCGCCTCCGGGTTCTTCATCCATATCAGCTTCCCGAGATCGTCGCGGTCCCGATCAGCGCCGGCCATCCGGCCTATCTCGCCTGGATCGAGGACAGTGTGCGCCCCACGCCCTAGCTCGCCGGCGGCCCCATGACGACCAAGAGCCCGACTCCGCCATCCCCCGAGCTCCTCTACCTGCTCTCCGGCGACGAAGACGATTTCGTGGCCGCCTGCGCCGACTTCCTCCCTGCCGACATTGCGGAGGCGTTGAACGGGCTGCCGGTCGAAGCGGCCACGCGCGTGGTCGCGGCGCTGCCGTTCCATCGCGCGGTCCAGGTGTTCGACGAGCCCCAGCTCACCCGTCGCGGCGAGCTCATCGCCGGGCTCGCGCCCGACCGGGCGATCGCGCTGATCGAGGCGATGTCGTCAGACCAGCAGGTCGAGCTCTTCCGGGAGCTGACCGACGAGGCACGGGCTCGCCTGATCCACGTGCTCGACGCGCCGACCCGCGACTCGCTCAACCTGCTGCTGCGCTACCCGCCGACCAGCGCCGGCGGCATCATGACCACGGAGTTCGTCGGCGTGCCCGCCACCTGGAACGTGGAGCAGGTCAAGACCTACATCCGCGAGGTGGGGCAAGCGAAGGAAACGGTCTACGCCATCTACGTGCTCGACCCCAAGGACCAGCGGCTGCGCCGAGTCGTGTCGCTCAAGGAAGTGATGCTGGCCGACCCGGGCATGCCCGTCGCCGAGATCGGCGAGACCCGGAAGCCGATCACCGTGCGGCCGCTGACCGATCAGGAGGACGTGGCCCGCCTCATCTCCAAGTACGACCTGCTCGCGATTCCGGTGCTGGACGATGCCGGACGGGTGCTGGGCATCGTGACGGTGGACGACATCATCGACGCGCTGGTGAGCGAGACCACTGAGGACGTGCAGAAGTTCGGCGGTATGGAGGCGCTCGACGAGCCCTACATGCAGATCAGCCTGCTCGCCATGGTCAAGAAGCGCGCGGGCTGGCTCTGCGCGCTGTTCCTGGGCGAGATGCTGACAGCCACCGCCATGGGTCACTTCGAGGCCGAGATCAGCAAGGCGGTGGTGCTGGCGCTGTTCATCCCCCTCATCATCAGCTCCGGCGGGAACTCGGGGTCGCAGGCGACCTCCCTCATCATCCGGGCGATGGCGCTCCGGGAAGTGACGCTCCTCGACTGGTGGCGGGTCGCCGCCCGCGAGCTGCCATCGGGCCTCGCACTGGGAAGCATTCTCGGATTGATCGGAGTCGTGCGAATTCTGCTGTGGCAGCGCCTGGGCTGGTACGACTACGGAGCGCAATACGGGCTGGTGGCCTTCACGGTGGGAACCGCCCTGGTCGGCGTCGTTCTGTTCGGCTCGCTCGCCGGATCGATGCTCCCGTTTGTGCTCCGCCGGCTGGGGTTCGACCCGGCCAGCGCATCGGCGCCCTTCGTGGCGACGCTGGTCGACGTGACCGGCCTGGTGATCTATTTCAGCGTCGCCCTGGCGCTTCTGCAGGGGACGCTACTGTAACGCCGGACAGCCACTGCGCGATCTCGGGCAGCGGGAGAAGATGGGTCACGCCGCCGCGCTCGTACGCCGCTCGCGGCATTCCGTACACCACGCAGGTCGCTTCGCTTTCGGCCAGAGTGATCCCGCCCTGCGCCCGAATCGCGGCCATCCCGTCGGCGCCATCGTCGCCCATCCCGGTCAGCAGCACGCCGACCACGCGGCCCGGGCGCATGCGCGCCGCCGAGAGCATCAGCACGTCGACGCTCGGCACGTGACGGGCATGGCCCGCCTCGGGCGAGAGCCTGACCGCGAGATGGTCATTCACCCGAAGGTGACTTCCCGCAGGCGCGATGAGCACCCGTCCCGGCTCCAGCCGGTCTCCGTCGGCGGCTTCCCGTACTCGCAGCCGGCAGCGCTGATCCAGCCGCCGCGCAAATGGGCCGGTGAATCCCGGCGGCATGTGCTGGACGATGGCCAGGGGAAGGGGGAAGTCTGCCGGCAGCGCCTCCAGCACCTGCTGGATAGCCGCCGGCCCGCCGGTGGACGCGCCGAGCACGCAGAGATCGGCAGACAGGCGGACGGGCGGACAGGCGGACAGGCGGGCAGG
>JBIOTT010000040.1:0-5822 GCA_044866195.1 Gemmatimonadales bacterium | reverse complement strand
CGGACGGTCCGCTCACCATCGGCGTCACTATGCAGGCATCGAGTGCGTGCACGGTCGCGAGCCTGGCGGTGACGCTGTACGATGTGCACGGCACCAAGCTCGTGAACGCCGACACCATTTCGTTGGGACGAACGCTCCGCCTCGAGCCCGGCGAGCACCGGTGCACCGTGCGCATCCCCGAGCTGCATCTCAACCCGGGCGTGTACGTGCTGGGCTTCTGGCTCGCCGGGCCGCACGAGGCGATCCTCGATTATGTGCCCACGGCGTTCGAGGTCGAGGTCGTGGCCCGGCAGCGAGACCCAGGTCTCGGCCGGGCGCCGAAGTATGACGGGGTCGTGACGTGCGACCTCGAGCTGCTCGATCCGGCTTGAAGCCGCACCCGTGAAACTCTCCTCCAACGGGCGTGTATTGCTCGGCGCGGGAGCCGTCCTGGCCGCGGTGCTCGTCCTGCTCTTCTGGCGCGCCCTGTTTACGGATCGGGTGCTCGCACCGGCCGACATCGTCTTCAGGACGCCCTTCTTCGCGGACGCCGCGCCGGCCGGGTTCACCCGACCTGCCAACCCGCTGCTCTACGATCAGGCGTACCAGTTCGCGCCCTGGCGACTATTCGCGCGGCAGTCGCTGCTGGCCGGGCGGCTGCCGCTCTGGAATCCGTATAGTCTGGCCGGTGCTCCCTTCATCGCGACCCAGCAGTCCGCGGTGTTCTACCCGATCAATCTGCTCCTGCTGGCCGTCCCCTTCGAGCGCACCTTTGTCTGGAGCGCCATTCTGCGGCTCTGGACCGCGGGCATGCTGACCTTTCTGCTGGCCCGCCGAGTCGGACTGTCGCCGCTACCCGCTCTGATCCCCGCGTTCGGGTTCATGCTGAGCGGCTTCCTGGTCGTCGGGATCGGGCATCCGCACACCGGCGTGGCAATCTGGCTCCCGGGCGTCGCGCTCGCGGCGGAGGTCGCGCTCGCAGCCCGCAGCCGCAGGGCTGCGTTCGGTGCCGCGGCCCTTACGGCGTTCGTGGTCGGGGTCCAGTTCACCGGCGGGCACATCGAGACCTCGGCGGACATTCTCTTCGGCATCGGTGTGTACCTGCTCATCCGCTGGGCCCAGCTGGGATGGGCGCGGGCAGGTACGATCGGTGTCCGGCTCCGGCCGCTGCTTGCCTTCGGGTCGGGTGTGGTCCTCGGGACGTGCCTCGGTGCGCCGCAGCTGCTTCCCTTTCTCGAGTGGCTGCCACTGAGCGAGGAAGCGGCAAACCGCGCCGCCAGCACCTCGTTCGTGCTGTTCGACCCGGGCTTCTGGAAGCAGCTGGCGCTGCTTCCGCTCTTCGTCTTCCCCAACATTTACAACAAGCCGACCTGGGAGCAACCGTACTTCAACTTCCTTCCCTGGGGCCGCAACTACCACTCGGACATGCTGTATGTCGGCGTGTTGCCGTTCCTGCTCGCGATCGTCGCGCTGCTGCGCAGCTGGCGCACGGCACCCGTGGTGCGGGCCTGGGGCATCGTCGGACTGATCGCGTTGGGACGGGCACTGTATCTACCGGTGTTCGATTGGTTCAATCACCTGCCGCTGCTCGAGCTGGGCAAGCCGCACATGATCCGGCTGGTGGGCTCCTTCAGCGCGTGCATGCTGGCCGGCTTCGGAGCTCAGGCACTCTTTGCGGACGGGAAGGGCAGCGAGGCGCGCATCGGCAGGGTGTGGCAGGGACTCTGCGCCGGCGTGGTCGTCGCGGGTGCAGCAGTGATGCTGGTCGGTGCGCTCGTGCTGCCGGCCCACCCGGATCGGCTGATGGCGATCGATATGGGCTTAGCCAAGAGCTTTCACGAGAGCATCGGCGGCGAGCCCCGCCCCGAGTCGTACTTCAAGCGGGAAGCGCGACGCATGGCCATGAACACGATCCTGGCCTTCCGACCGGGCAACCTTGCCATGTATGCCCCCGCCGCGATCGCCGCCGCCGCACTGCTCGTCGGGTGGCTCGCGCGGCGGCGGGGGTGGTCTCCGGGGCTCCGCGGGGGGCTCTTGGTGCTCGCAGCTGGCGATCTGGTGGGCTACGGCTGGGGCTACAATCCGACGGTGGCCCGTAGCGACTTCTATCCTGCTCCGCCGGTCCTCGGCGCGATGGCGCACGATACGACCCTGTTTCGGTTCTCGGCCACCCGCCGAGACCTCACCGCCGATGCCCATATGATGTTTGGGCTCTCGGACATTCGCGGCTTCGACTTTCCGACGCGGTGGTACGCAACGTATGCCGAGCTGGTCCCCGAGCATGTTCATTGGATACACATCACGTTCGACGGATTCGACTCGCCCCTGCTGCGGGTGCTGAACCTCAAGTACGTCTATGCCCAGACGGACCGGACGCCGGTCGCCCCCGACCGGGTAGAGCGTGTGGCCCCCGCCGGCCGGGGCCAGCTCTGGCAGATCAGGAACCCGCAGCCGCGGAGCTTTATGGTCTATGAGGCGCGCGCCGTGCGGACCGATGAAGAGGCCGCAGGCCTGCTGCGCCAGCATCCGGAGGACGTCTTCTCGCGAGTGCTGCTCTCGACCGATGGGGGCGAGCTGCCCGGCGGGAGCGGGGAGCCGGCTCGAAGCCAGGGGGCGTCGGAGGTGAGCGCAATCGAATACGGTCCGGCGCGCTCCGTTTGGCGGGTACGGACCGACCGGCCCGGCTATCTCTTCACCGGCGACGCCTACTACCCTGGGTGGAAGGCGGAGCTCGACGGGCAGCCGACCACCCTGTACCGCGCGAATCTTGCCTTTCGTGCGGTGCGGGTGCCGGCCGGCGAGCACGTGGTCGTTCATCGCTTCGAGCCCCGGTCGGTCTGGCTTGGGCTTGCCATCGGGGCCGTCGCGCTGGTCGTCGCGGTGCTGTTGCTGGTGACAGCTTGGGTCGGAGCCCGCCAGCCGCCGACGTCGACAGCGACCGGCCGCTAAGCCGGTTACTAAACAGCATATCGCAGAGGCGCAGAGCCCGCGGAGAAGAGCAAATAAGTGCTCTGCTCCGCGTCTGCCGCGTCTGCGCTAGGCGGCTCAGGCGGGCCGCTGGGTCACCCAGATGTCCTGGGTGGCCTCTCCCGGGCGATACTCCACAACTGAGAGCCCGCGCAGCAGGCGGTTGCGCACGAACGCCGGTGGGTGGAACGCGGCGAAGAGCTTCCGCCCCTCGGCCCCCAGGGTGCGCACCACCAGCTCGCCGGCGTCAAACCGGGCGCGCTCCTGGGCGGTAAGCCGCGGCCGGTAGGCATCGCCATGTGTAGTGAGAATCACGATGCCGCCCGGCCGCACGACCCGGCGCAGTTCGGCAATCCAACGATCGTGCATCTCGGCCGAAAGGTGGGTGAAGACTGACCGGCAGAAGACCAGATCGAAGAAGCCGTCCGGCACCCGCAGCGGCGGCGCGAGATCGTTGTCGAGGAAGCTGACGCCCGGCAGGTGGGCACGGCACCACGCGATTGACCCGCGATTGTAGTCGCTTCCATAGAACTCGACCGGGGTACCGGCGGCGAGGGCGGGCAGATGCCGGATGATGCGTCCGGGCCCACAACCCCACTCGCAGACCCGCGCCGGCCGGGAGGACGCGGAATCGAGGTACGGCCGAATCAGCTCCCAATAGAGCGCCGCTGCCTCCTCGCCCGAGCGCTTGTACTCGGCGAGATCGGTGGTCGCCTGTGCGTCCCAAAGGATGGAAAGGGGCGGCGCGGCGAAGCCGGGATGCGCGACGCGGAAGGCGCGATTGGACCGCGCGGTCAGCGCCAACCGACGCCAATAGGCCAGGCGATCGATTACGTCGAACGCGCGGCGGGCGCCGAGATCGATGAGCAGATTCGAGATCCGGCGCCTCACCGACGCAGCTCCTCCCGCCAAAGCGCGAGGAACAGACTGCGCTCCAAGACAGCGGCTGGCGGCGGCCCGCCGAGGTCGGACACGAGGCGGCGGTATTCCGAGCGGCTGTGTATCAGCCAGGTTAGGACATGCAGCCCGCGTACGTGCGCCCGATCGAGCCCGACCCGGTCGACGTAGCGCGCCAGGCAGTCACGATGCACCCCACCGGTAAACGTGTGCGGATCCCGCGACCGCCGATACGACTCCAGATACCCTCCCCGCGCGATCGCGCCTTCGTGGAAGAATCCGAGGTAGGCGAGGAAATACGCCAGGTCGTTGAGGGGGAGCCCTACGGGCTCCGCCGACTCCCAGTCGTATGCGACCAGCCCGCCGTCGGAGGCCACGTGTACGTTCCAGGGCGAGAAATCGCGATGCTCGGGAACGCTGGGCAAGTCAGCTAGCGGGGCCACCAGCCGCTCGGTCGACTGGAGCTCTGCTGGATCGGTCATCCGACCAAAGTCGGCGGCGAAGTCGCGCACGGCAGCCTCGACGACAGCGCCGGCAGCGCCGGCCCTGCTACCGGTAAGGGGCCCCGCGAGCTCGGCCAGCCAATCCCCCGCGCGGAACGCGAGATCGCGGTAGGTCTCCCGGGTGAGCAGGGAAAACAGCGGGCGACCCGGAAGCGCGGTTTCGCCGAGCGCGAAACCGCCGCTCCGCTCGTCGCAGAAGAGCACCCGCGGCGCCCCCCGGAGGCCGCCCGGCACGCGGGCGTGCACCGCGGCAAGCGCGGCGGCCTCGCGGCGGAGCGCGTCATGGACCTCCGGCACGCGGGCGAGCTTCACGGCGACGCGCGGTGCCGGGTCGGGCTCGGCAAACACCAACCCGATCACTTTGCTGATGCTGCGCGGGCCGCGGGTGAGCAGCATCCAGGTGAGGCCCCCCGACCGCGTGCTCAGGCCCCATGTGTCCCACTCCCGGGCAAGGCGCCCAAGCAGATCGTCAGCCGGCGCGGGTGAACCGGGCCGGCGTGCGACCGCGCAGATCGGCCAGAGCTGCTCCTGTGCCGCGGCCCGGTGCCAGACCGCGCGGAGCGGGCGGTCGACGGCGCGGCGGATCGCGCTTCGGGCCGGGAGGCGGGTTGCGCGAACATATTCAGCGGCTGCCTCGCTCCCGAGCGGGAGCCAGAACCAGGGGCGGCGCAAGCCGAGGCAGGGCCAGTAGAGCTCCACGTCCTCAAAGCCAGCCGACGCCAACCGCGCACGGAGCGCCTTGCCGCCGCCGAACACCGGCCGCCGCCACTCGAGATAGACGCCGCCTCCGGGCGGGCCTCGCTCGGCAAGCGCTCGAAGGGTCGCCGCGGTCGGGTCCTGGGTACGCTCGAGAGCCAGGCCAGGGCGCAGGAACCGCCAGTCGAGCCGCCGGACCTCGCGATCCAGCTCGGCCTCGACCATCGGAAGCGGGGAGGACTGACCTGTCATCGGCTGAGCAGCTCGTCGTACACGCTGGTCACGCCCTCGATCATCGCGCGCGCGGTGAAGCGCGTACGGAGCCGCTGCCGCCCGGCCTCGCCCGCCTGGCGGGCGCGGGCCGGCTCCGACAGGAACGTCCGTATCGCCGCCGCGAGAGCAGCGGCATCACCGGGCGGCACTAGGATCCCGGTCTCGCGGTCCACCACCGCTTCGTCGGTCCCGCCGATCCGGGTCGCCACCACCGGCTTCGCCGCAGCCATCGCTTCCAGCACGGAGAGCGGCAAGCCCTCGACCAGGGAGGGTAGCACGAAAAGGTCGCAAGCAGCCAGCAGGTCGGCGACGTCGGGCCGTGGCCCCAGGAGCCGCACTCGCGGTGCAATGCCGAGCGCCTCGGCGCGCGCCTCCAGCGCGGCACGCTCCGGGCCCTCGCCCGCGATGACGAATGCAGCCTCGGGCACCAGTGCTGCAGCCGAGAGAAGGACGTCGAGCGCCTTCTGGGGGGTGAGGCGCGCCGCCGTGAATACCAGCGGGCGGTCC
>JBIOTT010000039.1:0-9565 GCA_044866195.1 Gemmatimonadales bacterium | reverse complement strand
CGCCGAGGAGCCGAGACAAGGCGCCGATCTCATCAGTGCGATCGGTCGCAAAGTCCGCGTCCAGCCGATCCAGGTCGATCGCCTGGGTCTTCCGCGCGAGCTCGGCGAGCGGCCGGCCGACCCGGCGGGCGAGCCCGGCGGCGGCAAGGAGCGCTGCTCCGGTGGTGAGCCCCAGCGCGGCGAGAAACCAGGCATCCACTCCGCGCCGCAGCCCCTCGAGCTGGCCGAGCGACTGGGTCACGACGACCCGGGCGGTGTCGGGCCTGGTTTGATCGGCTCGGGTCAGATCCAGGTAGGGCACGCCGAGCTCGGCGACGACGCCGCCGCCGGGGCGAGCCGCACCGCTGCCCGGTAGAAGCAAGGCAACCGCGAGTCCGCCTGCCGAATCGACCTGCACCAGGCGGTTGGGGTCGAGGCTCGCGCCGCCGATGACCGTGAACCGTCTCCCGCCGATGTGAAGCGAGTCGAGCCGTGCGAGGGCGAGAAAGTCGGTCTCTTCGGTTCGCGCGCGCACCACCGCCAGCGTGTCGCCGGACTCGGCCAGGAGCCGAGGCAACACCGGCTCGGGCCGATCGAACTCGTTCCGGAAATGACCGGAGCTGAGTACCCGCCCAGCGCTGTCCTGGATTTGCAGGAAAGCGAGCCCGGCGAGCCGCATCGCTCCACCGGCGTAGTCGAGCAGCCAGCCACGGGCGGCCGGGTCGTTCGGGATGACCGCCAGGCGGAAGCGGTTGTCGGCGGCCAGATCGTCGCGTAAGGCGGCGAGCCGGCCGGCGACCTCGCCGCTTCGCCGCCGCAAGTCTTCCTGGACGACGTCCGCCAGGGCGTGAACCCGGCGGTCGTACTCCGCAGTGAGCCGGCGGTCCATCTCCCGGCGCACACCGAATGCGAGGACGCCGAGGGGGATCAGGAGCACGCCCACAAAGGCAAGGAACAGACGGGCCCGGAAGCTCACGGCACCTCCGGCACTAGGCGGAGCGTACCATCCCAGTCAGCGGTCATGGGCGGCGCGCCCCGCCGTACCACGGCGTGCGGGCGGGTCTCTACCAGCGGTACAATGGTCACGTCCGCCGGCCAGGGGACCGAATCCGCGCAGGGGATCAATGGGGCCTTCGCTACCGGCACCACGTACGCAGCCTCTCGGGCTTCTCGTATCGACTCGCGGAGGACCGGCCGGTCCAGCCCGACGATCGAGCGCGCCGGCGCAGCCCCGATCGCGACGATTCTCGCGGCCAGATCGCGGGCGGTGCGATCGCCCGCAGGGTAGCCGATGCGGGCGCCGGCCGGCTCCGCGCCGGGCGGCCGGGCGGGCAGCGGTCCGGTACAGCTACCCCACGGGAACGGAGGCTCGGCGGCACGCGCGTCCACCCGAACCGCGTCCCGGGCGAGGGTCTCGCGGAGGCGGCCGGTCGACGCGGTATCCAACCGCACGCCGGGGCGGTTCGGCACCACCAGGAGATAGGTGCGGTTCCAGGCCAGCGGGACGGAGGCGAGCTCCGGCCGCGCCTCGGCATAGGCCAGCGTGGCCGGATCGTCGGTGACGACGACGTCGGCTCCGGCATCGAGCGCGTCGCGGAGATCGCGCGCGGTGAGCACACGCACGGTGCCGCGCGTGCTGCTGTCGGCCGGCACCAGTGTCGCCGGAGCGCTGTCGGCCGCGGCGGGGCGGTACCTGCCGGTGCCTACCGGCCGCCGACCCTGGGCTCTCCGCACCACGGCGAGGGCCGGATCCGCCAGGGCCGGTGGCAGAGAATCGCGCCGCATGGCCAAAGTGACGCGAAGGTCGCGGTCACCGGCGGAGGCTACAGCCAGAATGCCCGCCGCCTGGACCGCCGGGCCGGCGACCGAGTCAGGAGCCCAGCTTTCGGCTATCGCCTCGGGTGTGACCGGCGTCCCATCCCAGTAGCGGGCGCCCGGGCGGAGGGTGAGGATCCAGACCCGACCCTGCTCCTCCGGATGCCAGCTGACCGCGAGTGCCGGTCGCAAGTGTCCGGCGCAGTCGAAGCGAACCAGCGTTTCGTAGAGCTGTCGCCCGACGAACTCCTGAGACGCCGCGATCCGGATGGTGTCTCGGCCGGGCGGCGTGTACCGGCTGACGGCACATTGGTCCGGTTCCGGCGGCGGCGCAGGGGCTGGTGCGGCGCCGGGTTGAGTCGGGGCAGGCAGCCCTTCGGGGGCAGGCGACGGCTCGGGAGCCGGCGCGGGCTCGGTCCTCCGGGATGAAGACGAGCAGGCGCTGGCAAGCCACGCCCAGGCGAGCGCCCGGGCGCAAGCCGCGGCGAAACCCGCCGCTCGGCGCGAGGATCGAGGCATCGATGCAGTGAATCTAACTGCTGCCCCCTTCCCGTCGTCCGGGTTCGGCCTCATCATAAACTCACTTCTTGACGCGGAGACGAATCATGGCGGTGCCGACACCGTACCACCTCACGCTGCATCACATCGAGTGCTGCAACTGCAACCACGGCTGTAACTGCCAGTTCGAAGGGTATCCAAACGAGGGAAAGTGTGAGTTCCTGATCGCGTGGGAGGTCATCGAAGGCCGGTTCGGCGCCACCGTCCTGGGTGGGGCCCGCTTCGTGGCCGCGGCGATGTACCCGAAGGCCATCCATCAGGGGGACGGCCGAGTCGCGCTTTTTGTGGACGCCAAAGCCCGGCCGGATCAGATCGAGGCCATCGCGACCATCATGTCCGGCCAGGCGGGCGGCATGCCATGGGAGGCGCTGGCGGGGACCGTGGCGTCGTTCGATGGCCCGATCGTCAAGCCGGTTGAGATGACAGTGAACGGGACCAAATCCCGCTTCAGCGTGCCCGGCGTGCTCGAGGTCGTGCACACGCCGATCCTGGACGCCGTCTCCCGTCAGGAAAAGGAGGTACACATCACGTACCCAAAGGGCGGCTTCATGTGGAACGACGGCAGCGTCTGCACCACGAGCGTGATGCGGGTGAGCCACAAGGACATCACGTTCGATCACACGGGACGCTACGCCTGCTACGCCAGAGCACGGTGGACCAACCAGTAGGCCGCCTCGAGAGTCTGCTCCGGCGGGACCGCGCGATCGCGCTGGCCGCGCTGGCGGCGCTCACGCTTCTCGCCTGGATCGTCACTTTCCGCACGGCACGGACCATGTCCAGCATGGACCAGATGATGTCTGGCATGGGCCAGGCCATCGCCATGCCCGGCTCCGCGCGCTGGCAGGCGGTCGACCTGCTGGGTCTTTTCACGATGTGGAGCGTGATGATGGTCGCCATGATGGTGCCATCGGTCGCGCCGATCATCGTTCTCTTTCTTGGCGTGCTCCGCCGGCGGCACGCATCGAGGCTGCCCTTCGGGCCGACCGCGGCATTTCTAGGCGGATATGTGCTCGTCTGGGCCGGGTTCAGCCTGGGCGCCGTGCTGGCCCAGTGGGGCCTTCACACCGCCGCGCTGCTTTCGGCCGACGCGATGCGGGCGACCCCTGTGGTGGCAGGGCTCCTCCTGCTGGCGGCCGGAATCTTCCAGTGGACGTCTCTCAAGCGGGCCTGCCTCAACCATTGCCGCTCGCCTTTCCATTTCTTCTCCACTGAATGGCGGGAAGGGACGTGGGGCGCCCTGGTGATGGGGCTGCGCCACGGAAGCTGGTGCCTCGGGTGCTGCTGGCTGCTCATGTTGCTGCTGTTCGTGGCGGGTGTGATGAATCTGGCCTGGGTGGCGGCGCTGGCGATCGTCGTGCTGGTGGAGAAGGTGGCACCGGCCGGTCCGACGCTGGGGCGGGCGTTCGGAGTGGGCCTGGGCGTCTGGGGCGTCTGGCTACTGGTTGCCGGCGGCCGGGGCTGATCAGGCCCCGCCGCGGGGGCGGAGCCGGCCGACCACAACCGTGACATTGTCGGAAGCGCCGCGGGCCAGCGTCCGCTCGATCAGGTTGCGGCAAATCATCTCCGCCGACTTCACGGTCGCGAGCTGCTCGGCGATCTCAGCGTCGGTGACGTGCTTGGTCAGCCCGTCGGTGCAAAGCAGCATGACGTCGTCCCAACGGCTGTCGGTAGCGGTAATGACCGGCTTGGCCTGATCGGCGCCGAGGGCACTTGAGAGGACGTGGGCCCAGCGGGTCTCGCCCGCCTGCGACGCGGGAAGTACACCGGCATCGACTAGTGCCTGCGCCATGGTCTGGTCCTTGGTGAGCAGCTCGAGTTGACCGTCCCGCAAGCGATAGCAGCGACTGTCTCCGACGTGCACCAGGTACGCCCGGGGCCAGCGGAACACCGCCATGGTGAGCGTCGTGGCCGAGCTTTGCGGGTCTTCCAGAACGGCGGCGTGGCTTTCCGCAACGGCGCGCTCGAGCTCCTCCAGAAACTTGCCCTCCTGCGCCTCGTCGTGGCGGGATGAGAGCTGCATCGTATGGGTGGCGTATTGCGCGATGGTCCGGAGCGCGGTTCCGCTCGCGTGCTCCCCGCCCGGGCGGCCGCCGACGCCGTCTGCCACGATGTACAGGTAGAAGCGGGATTCACTGGTGAGGTCGCCCAGCTGCTCGGCGGGTACGCTGGAGGCGTGTACCTGCATGGTCTTGTGCAGGCTTGCGATCAGGAACTGATCCTGATTGGTTCGCCGCACATGGCCCTGATGCGTCAGGCCGAAGAGATCGATGTCGGAAGCGAGAGGTCGAACCGCAGCCGTGGATCCAGCCACGAGGGTCATAGGGCGCTCCTGCCGGCCGTTCGGTACCCCTAACATGCCTGCCCGGACGGCGGCCGCAACCCTCCTATGGCCAGATCGTTAGTGGCCCGGGCGACGCAACGCGGGTGCCCGCTCGTGCGGCGCCTCGAAGTCCTCGGGTGCCGGGGGGCGGAAGAGCAGGTCGAACGCGAGAAAGATCGTGTGGGACCAGGGATAGAGCAGGAAGGGAGACACGACCATGGCTGCGCCGAGCCCCAATTCTATTCCCTCCCAGGGGGGATCCGGCCAGGTCCACCACAATGCGACGCCGAACAGTGCCGCGAAGAGCGCTTCCACGGCCATGAGGTTGACGAAGTAGGCGCCGAGCCAGTAGCCGCGCTCACCCCGGGCGAAGCTCAGCCCACAAGAAGGGCAGGCCGGGGAGATCCGAAGCCAGCGGAGAAAGACGGGCCCGCCGCCGCAGGCTGGGCAGCGAAGGCGCAAGGCTCGCCAGAAGGCAGACGCGGCGGGAGGGCGGGGTGGCACCACGGGCCACTCGACAACGGCGGGCATCGAGTCAATGCTCCTGCCCCATGCATACATGACCGACCCGCGGCTGTCCAGCTAGTGGGAACGGACTAGACGTAGCTCCGCCGCAGCATCTCGGCGGCGGACTCATCGAGCATGTCCGCATTCCGGAACTGGTCGAAGCGGTTGAGCAGGTCCTCCACCCGCAGCCGCCGCTTACGGGCCCCCGAAAGATCCTCCTGAATGCGCCCCCGGTGGACCACCAGCAGACGGTCTCCCAGCCGCACGGCCTGGTGCATGGAGTGCGTGACCATGAGGGTCGTCAAACCGTCCCTCACCACGAACTCTTCGGTCAGCCGGAGGACCTGCTCTGCGCTCCGCGGGTCCAGCGCGGACGTGTGCTCGTCGAGCAGCAGCAGGGTGGGGCGAACGAGGGTGGCCATCAGGAGGGTCAGCGCCTGCCGCTGGCCCCCCGAGAGGACTCCGATCGGCGTGTCCAGCCGATGCTCCAGCCCGAGGCCCATGCTGGCCAGACGCTCCCGGAGCTCCAGCCGCCGCGCGCCGCCCAGCCCCCACCGCATGATCCCTCGGCGACGCCCGCGCTGGGACGCGATCGCGAGATTTTCGGCTACCGTCAGATGGGGGGCGGTGCCGGAGAACGGGTTCTGGAAGACCCGGCCGATAAGGGCCGCACGGCGGTGCTCGGGCCAGCGGGTGACGTCCCGCCCGCCGATCCGGACCGCACCCCGGTCGAGCTCGACGCTTCCTGCGATCGCGTTGAGCATGGTCGACTTGCCAGAGCCGTTGATGCCCACGACCGCGACGAAACTGCCCGGCTCGACCGTCAGGTCGACGCCCTCGAGCGCGCGCTGCTCGCTGGGCGTGCCGGGGAAGAAGGTGTGGCGGAGACCGATCAGCTCAAGCGCAGGCTGGCTCATGCCGCGAGCGGCGGGCGCGGGGCCGGCCGAAAGGCCCGCGCGATGGCGCGGGGCACCACCAACGCGAGAAGCACGAACACCGCCGTCACCAGCTTGAGCGCGTTGGCGTCGAGCCCGGCCCGGAGCGCGCCGGCAACCAGGAGGCGGAAAAGCACCGTCCCACCCAGGACGCCGGCGATCTGACGCGCTGGCCCGCTCCGGCCGATCAGGGCCTCACCTACGATGAGGCAGGCCAGGCCGACCACCACTATCCCGAGCCCCATCTGCACGTTGGCGAAGCCTTGATATTGGGCGAATAGCGCTCCCGACAGGGCGACGAGCCCGTTTGCCATGACGAGGCCCAGCGTGACCATCAATCCGACGTCGATGCCGAGCGCCCGGGCCATCTGGGGATTGTCGCCGGTTGCACGGACCGCCATGCCGAGGTCGGTGCGCAGGAAGCGCTCCATTAGAACCATGCTGCCAATGATGAAGACGACGAAGAGAACGAGGCCCGCCAGATTGGCGCCGCTCACTGGAGTACCGAACAGGGTCACTACCGGCGCACCGCCCGCGCGGGCCCAGACCCGCTCGGCCAGACCGGGGAGGGTGTCTACCGCCGCCAGCGAGACATCGCCGCCGTGCATGACGTAGAGCTGGACCGAATAGAGCGCCGTGGTCACCAGAATACCGCCCAGCAGTGTGTCCACCCCGAATGCAGTGTGCACGACTCCGGTGGCGGCACCGGCCATCCAGCCGGCGCCGGTCGCGATGAGAGTGGCAGTCACCGGGTGCACCCCCTCCGTCAGCAACGTCGCAGCAACGGCGGCCCCGAGCCCGAAGGAGCCGTCGGTGGTGAGGTCGAGACGATTGAGCACCCGGTAGGTGAGGAACACTCCGAGCGTGAGCAGCGACAACAGCAGCCCGATCGACAGGGCACCGACCAGCAGGTTCATGCGGCGGGGACCACGCGGGTAACCGGGGCAGCCCAGCAGAGTCCCCGGCAAAGCTGGCTTTCGCCCGCACCGGCACCGCCACGATCATCGCTCAGGAGATGCAGGATGCCGCGCACCCGCTGGTGAGTGAAGAGCTTGGTCACCAGGACCCGGAGGTCCACGGTGCGCTGCGGGACCGGGCGGTAGTTGAACACGGCTGCGTGGAAGTGCCCCATGAGGCCGGAAGGTGCTGCGAGAGGACGCAGCTGCGGTGCGAGCAAGGGGTCGGGAGCCCGAGACGCGACCCCGACCACCAACGCGGTGGTTCCCTCGTGAATCGGCTCCGGAGTCGTGCCCAGCCAGTCCCGGGCGCCCTGGACGTCGTGGCCGATTGCCGGCACCGCGGTCGCGGGCGACCGCCGGAGCCATGCGCCAACCAGCCCCGCGGACTCGGCCAGCATCACCAACCCCACCGCGTCGGCCCGGACTGCGTCGAGGCACACCCGCGCCAACTCGGCGATCGGCACGGCCTCCGCATCCGGTTGGGTGGAAAAGCGGGCCAGCTGCGCAAAGGCGCCCTCGCACACGAGCCCGGAGCCGAGCACCACCCGGGGCGGGCGAGCGAGCCCCAACTCGAAATCCGGTACCTGAGCGCCTTCGGTCGGCAGATAGGCCACGGCGCCGGCGGCGGCGACCAGCTCGCCGAACCGCACGGCGCAATCACCGGGCTCGCCACCGAGCGCGCCGATGCCCAGGCCGAAGGTGGTCTCGGGGAGCTCCACGACCGCGGCCTCGCCGGTCTCCACGCCGCCTCGGACGACGCCTTCGGTCCGGCCATACAACCGGCAGGTGAGCGCTCCCGCGGGATCGCGCGACGATAGCTCGTACGATCCGTGAAAGGGCGCTGAGCTGGGCGATCGCCAGGCATCGCGGGTCAACTCGATGGCGCGGAGCGCCGTGGACGTGCGGAGGCGAGTGAGGGTCGCGGTGTCGTCGGCGCCTACGACGAGCTTGCTGCGGAGGTCGGCCAGGCCGAGTGCGTCGAGCACGCTGGGAGAGGGAGAGGTGACCCGGAGCTCGCCGCGCAACGACGAGAGCTCCTGGTAGGCCCGCTGCAGGACCTGGATCCCGGGCGAGCTGATGTAGCTGACCGCACTCATCTCGAGCAGCACGCTGCGCTGGCCATCGCGAAGCAATCGATCGAGCGTCTCCGAGAGCTGCTCCGCCGATTCGCCATCGAGACGGCCGGCGAGGTGCACGACGGCGCAAATACCGTCGTGCACGCTGGAGATCCTCATCGAGGCTTCGCTGCGCCTCCGCTGTCCGCGGTCGCGGCCTGCTCGGAGGCGAGCTTGGTCTTGGTGGTCTGCAGACGGTAGAACGGGATCTTGGCCGGGCTCTCGCCTTTGAGGATGCGGCCGATCATCCTGCCGGCGACGACACCCCCCTCCTGAAAGTCGGGATAGAGCGCTGCCGTTGCGCCCTTCACGATCTCGAATGGTGAGGGGGAGAAGACCGGAATCTTCTTCTCCTTCGCGATCCTGATGATGCTCTCGAATCCGGCGTGAGTCGCGTTGCCATAGATCTCGATCGCATCGATCTTCTTGCCGATCAACAGGTTGGTGGCTTCGCTCGCCTCGCCGGGTGCGTTCACCGGCACCGCCACCACTGTGATACCGGCCTTCTTCGCCGCGGTGGTGAGCCGGTCCTTGAGGTCCACCGACAGCTGCTCCCCCGGGCTGAACAGGACGCCCACCCGCTTGACCTTCGGTACCAGCCGCTTGATCAGCTCGACTCGGCGCTCCTGCTCGGGGTCGCCGAACCCCGGCGAATAGACGCCGGTGACATTGGCGAGGTGGGCCGAGTCGCTGGTCCCCGCGCCGGCGGCAAAGGGGTCGGAGAGAATGTGGAAGACGATCGGGGTGTCTTTCACTCGCTTCACCGCGACCTGAAGGGTGGCGTCCTGCAGGGTCACGATGACCTTCGCCTTTTGGTCGAGCGCGGCGTCCAGCAGGTTCGGCAGGGTGGCGAGATCGCCCTGAGCGCTGGACGACTTGAAGACGTAGTCCCGATCCGGCTCGAGGCCCTCCTCCTGGAGGCCGACCTTGAGCGCGTCCTCGCTCCATTCGCTGCCGATCCAGTCGGCCGCGCGAATGAGGGCGATGGTGGCCGGGGCCGATGCGGGAGGCGTCGAGGCCCCGGCCGCACTCTTATCGGCAGGAGGTTCCTTGGTGCAGGCAATCGCGACGCCGACGATCCCAGCGAGCGCCGCGCTTCGGACGAGGGACTGCCAGGCGGACCCACCGTGCCGCATCATGCGACTGCCTCCCGGATGACAGTGAAGATGTTGAAGCGGAGGGGATCATTCTATCGCGGGCCGGCTGAATCTGCAAAAAGTGCTACAATAACGTTAACGTTGCTCTCTCTGCTTCCTCGCCCCGGTCCAGCCGCTCCTCCATCCACCGCTCCACGTCCTCGAGCACCCGGTTCCGGTCGACGTCGGCCAGCAAGGCGTGATAGGCCCCGGGGTACTCCACATAGCGCTTATCCCGGTG
>JBIOTT010000038.1:0-9214 GCA_044866195.1 Gemmatimonadales bacterium | reverse complement strand
CCGCTCGCAGCCCAGGCTACCGTCCGCCCGTCCGCCCGCACGCCTGTCCGCCTGTCCGCCCGTCCGCCTGTCCGCCTGTCCGCCCGTCCGCCCGTCCGCCTATCCCCCCGTCCGCCCGTCCGCCCCGGCGCTGAGCTCACCATCTCGCTCATGACCATGGGCGTCGGCACCAGGGTGTGGGAGCTGTTTGGGCACAACGCAATCCTGGTGGAGGACCACGCCCGGGGGACCGCCCGCGCGTACAACTATGGCATGTTCGACTTCCGGCAGGAAAACTTCCTGCTGCGCTTCATTCAGGGCCGGATGTGGTACTGGATGCAGGGGTTCGATCTGGGGTCCACAGTGGAGATCTACCGCCGCGCGAACCGGTCGGTCTGGCTCCAGGAGCTCAATCTCTCGCCGGCAGAGCGGGCGGCCCTCCGCGACTTCCTCGAATGGAACGAGCGGCCCGAGCACCGGTTTTACCGCTATGACTACTACCGGGACAACTGCTCGACCCGGGTCCGCGACGCCCTCGATCGGGTGCTGCGCGGGCGGCTGCGGCTCCAGACCGACGCCATCCGGACTCCGCACTCCTACCGCTTCCACACGGCGCGGCTCACGCGCTCCGATCCGCTGCTCTACACCGGCCTCCAGGTTGGTCTCGGGGAGCCAGCTGATCGTCCCTTGAGTGCGTGGGACGAGATGTTCCTGCCGCTCGAGCTTCGAACCTGGATCCGGCAGGTCAGCGTTCTCGATGCGTCTGGGCGCGAGGTTCCGCTGGTGCGGAGCGAACGGACGCTGTTCGTCGCATCTCAGCCACCACCTCCGGAGGCGCCGCCGCACTGGCTGCTCGGCTACCTGGTGGTCGGAGCGGGGCTGGGGGCGTGCCTCGCATGGCTCGGCAGCGGAGCGGCAAATTCGGGCGCCGCCCGGAGGGTGTTCGGCGGGGTGGCTTGGGTGTGGGTGCTCCTGACTGGCGTTGCCGGTGGAATCCTCGTGTTCCTGTGGGCATTCACCGACCACGCCGTGGCCTACCGGAACGAGAATCTGTTCCAGGCGAATCTGCTGCCGCTGCCGCTGCTGGTGCTGCTGCCCGCCCTTTTGCGGGGCGCAGCTTGGGCGCGGCGCCCAGCCGTCAGCTTTGCCGCCCTGCTGGCAGCCAGCTCGCTTTTGGGTGCCGCTCTCAAGATTTTCTCGAGTTTCAGCCAGGACAATCTCGAAGTGCTCGCGCTCGCCCTTCCCGCCAATCTCGGCCTCGCCGCCGGGATCGCGGCGTTCGGCCGACGCCTCAAAGCGTAAGTCGCTGCCCTTCGCAGGCTGCTTCGACCTCGAGCTTGGGCGCCCGCGAGGCGGCGTAGGTCTTGGCGTCCC
Source organism: Gemmatimonadales bacterium (assembly GCA_044866195.1). Classification (GTDB taxonomy): domain Bacteria; phylum Gemmatimonadota; class Gemmatimonadetes; order Gemmatimonadales; family GWC2-71-9; genus DASQPE01. The sequence continues at coordinate 7,861 of JBIOTT010000038.1, read as the reverse complement.
TCAGCCGTCCATCCAGCATTTCGTCGTCACTCTCGGGGTCGTGGTGGAACAGCAGCAGGCGGCGGCAGCCGGCGTCGGCGGCCAGGTCGATTGCCTGTTTCGGGGTGGAATGTCCCCACCCGGCCCTCGCCGCAATCACCGACTCGGAGTACATGGCGTCGTGGATCAGAGTATCCACCCCACCCAGAAATTCGACCAGGCCGCTGCGCCAGTCGGGCCGCACCGAATAGGTGCCTCCCGGTCCGAGCTCGTTGTCGGTCAGATAGGCGACCTCGGTTCCGCCGTCGTTCGGCGTCAGGTGGAAGCCCAAGGTCGTGCCGGGATGACGCAACCGGAATGCACCCACCCGAAAGCCGTCGATCTCGAACGCTCCCTCGACCACGGGTGTCACCACCAGGTTGGCAGCGAAGGCGCTGAGGGGCACCGGAAAGACCGTCGGCTCCATCTGACGGCGCAGAATCTCCTCCAGGGAAACGCCCTCCTGAGCCGCGCCGTAGACGTGAACCTCGTTACCGGTGACGCCCAGCGGCTTGAAGAAGGGAAATCCCTGGATGTGATCCCAGTGGGTATGGGAGAGCAGCACGTGGGCGATCATTGCGCCGCCGTCCGCCATGATCGCACTGCCGAGCGGGCGCAGCCCGCTGCCGGCATCGAGCACGATGAGATGGCCGTCGCCGTCGACAACCCCGACGCAGGGAGTGTTCCCGCCGTAGCGGGCGGTTCGGGGCCCCGGGGTCGGGATCGACCCCCGGGTTCCCCAAAACGTCAAGCTGTACCCCACCGGCGTCTGGCGGATCGCCTCACGCCGGCCGGGGGACAGCAGCTGCGCGGTCTCGCCGGGCTGCCGCAAGAAGGGCCTGCCGATTCTTGAGTGCGATGTCGGTTCGGGTGACTTCGATGATGTTCTGCTCGACCAGGTTGCGCATCGCACGAGAGACCGTTTCCCGACTGGAACCGATCATCTGCGCAATGGTGTGGTGGGTGAGCTTCCGAGTAATTCGGTCGCCCTGTTCCTCGTCTGCCATGCGCAGCAGGAGGTGGGCGAGCCGGCCATGCACGTCGAGGAGCACCAGGCTCCCGATCTTCTCGTCCGCCCGGCGAAGCCGCCGAGAGATCTCCTTGAGCAGCGAGATGGCAACCTCGGGCATTGACCGGAGGCGAGCTTGGAAGTCTTCCCGCCGGAGCATGAGCAGGTTCGATTCTTCCATGGCGATGACGTGCGCCGACCGGGGCTCGTCGTCCAGAATGGCCATCTCGCCGAAAAAGCTGCCCGGTCCGAGCACTGAGAGAATGACCTCCCGCCCGTCCTCGGCAACGAGCACGACCTTGACCTGCCCGGACGCGACCACGTACAGGGCGTCCCCCGGATCGTCTTCGAAGACGATCACGCTGCCCTTGGGATAGCTCCTCTCTCTTACGAAATCCGCAAACGAGCTGAGATCCGCGTCCGAGAGAGCCTCGAACAGCGGGACCCGGCGCAGAATGTCGATGGCAACAAGCGGCACAGGCGCCTCACTGAGTTGAAAAACAGTATACGCCAATAACCCGGGAAACCGGGTGAGGAATTGCCCTCTCTGTAGGTAACAGCCGTCACGCTGTTTGGAGGTAATAGCCGTCACGCTCCCCGGCGGACAAGGGTCGGCGGTTGGTGGCAATACCGGCACCTTGCCCGGAACCGGTTCTTACGTTTAGCTTTAGCGGCTATTGCTTTTGGGAGCCATAGGTGAAAGCCAATCTGCATCCGATCTATCGTAAGGTCACCGCGGTCTGCGCCTGCGGAAATCAATTTGAAACTCGCTCGACTGCCTCCTCGATCCATGTCGAGGTCTGCAGCCAGTGCCACCCGTATTTCACGGGCAAGCAGCGCCTGGTGGACACCGCCGGCCGGGTCGACCGGTTCCGCCGCAAGTACAAGAGCGAGACGGCGCCGGCCAAGGCGTAACCGATGGAGAGCCGACTCCGCCAGGCGCTCGCCCGCGCGGAGGAGGTCGCTCAGGCGCTGGCCGATCCAGAGATCGCGCGCGATCCAGCCAGGCTCAGGTCGCTGGGACGGGAGCACACCCGGCTGGTGCCGGTGGTCAAGGCCGCCGAAAGGCTGGCGCGGCTGAAGGACGAACTGGAACAGGCTCGGGAGCTGGCCGGCGAGGCCGATCCCGAGCTTGTCGCGTTGGCCCGGGCCGATGTAGCGCGGCTTTCCCCCGCCATTGCGAGTCTCGAAACCGAGCTCCACGATCTCTTGCTGCCGCGGGATCCGCACGACGACCGGGACGCCATTGTCGAGGTGCGCGCCGGCACTGGGGGGGACGAGGCGGGCCTCTTCGCGGCCGAGCTGGTTCGGATGTACACCCGGTTCGGCGAGCGGCATCGGCTGACCGTCGAGCCGATCTCGGTCAGCGACAGCAATCTGGGCGGCGTCAAGGAAGCGATCTTTGCCGTGCGGGGGACCGGCGCGTTCGGACTGCTCCGGTGGGAATCGGGGGTACACCGGGTGCAGCGGGTGCCCCAGACCGAAACCCAGGGTCGGATTCACACGTCGGCTGCGACGGTTGCCGTGCTTCCGGAGGCGGAAGAAGTCGATGTGAAGATTGAGCCGCAGGACCTCAAGATCGACGTGTTCCGCTCCAGCGGGCCCGGGGGCCAGAGCGTCAACACCACCGACAGCGCGGTCCGCATCACCCACATTCCGACCGGGCTCGTGGTCCAGCAGCAGGACCAGAAATCCCAGCTCCAGAACAAGATCAAGGCCATGGAGGTCCTTCGCGCGCGCCTGCTCGACCGGATGATCGCCGAGCAGGAGGCAGCCCGCGCCCGGGAGCGGCGCGCGATGGTCGGCACCGGCGACCGCTCTGCCAAGATCCGCACCTATAACTTTCCGCAGAGCCGAGTTACCGATCACCGCATCAATCTGTCGGTGCACAACCTGGACGACGTTCTGAACGGCGACCTGGAACCCTTCGTGGAAGCGCTGCGGCTGGCCAGCCGCCAGGAGCAAGTGGGTGTCTGAGCTCACGCTCACGCTCTCCGCGCTCCTAGCTGAAGGCCGCGGGAAATTGAAGGCGGCCGGCATCCCCCAGGCCGCGCCCGAGGCGGTCCGGCTGTGGGCCGATCTGAACGACGAGGTCCCCGCGCGGGCGCTGCTGGAGCGGGAGCGGCCGGTCGAGCCGAGCGCCGCTGCATCGTTTGTGGCCGCGCTCGAGCGAAGGGCACGGGGGGAGCCGCTGGCGTATGTTACCGGCTGGACCGGTTTCCGGCGGCTCAAGTTCCGGATCGACCGGCGGGTCCTGATTCCGCGCCCGGAAACGGAAGGGCTGGTCGAGCTGATACTGGAGCGGGCGCACCGCGGGCGGGTTGCCGATGTGGGGACCGGCAGCGGGTGCATCGCCCTGAGTCTGGCGACCGAGGGGGGTTACGATGCGGTCGTGGGTGTGGACCGGTCTGCCGCCGCACTCGCAGTGGCCGAGCTCAACCGGAAGCTCACGGGTGGCGTGGTCGAGCTGCTGCTGGGCGACCTGACCGCGGCGCTCGCCACCGGCAGCCTCGACGCTCTGGTCTCGAATCCTCCCTACCTCACCGACCGGGAGCACGAGGAGCTCGAGCCGGCGGTATCTCACTGGGAGCCACGCGAGGCTCTGGTGAGCGGCGAGGACGGGCTCGAGGCGACGGTTCGGCTGCTGGACGATGGACGCCGGGTCCTGCGACCAGGCGGCTGGCTGGCTCTCGAAGTTGATGTGAATCGGGCGTCGGCGGTGGCCGCGCTCGCCTGGGGTTTGGGATGGGAGGCGGTGGAGGTGCGTGCGGACCTTTTCGGGCGTGAGCGGTTCTTGCTTGCGCGGAGGAGCGAACGATCGTGATCTGGGACAAGGCGCAAGAGCTCGGCCGGCTCATCGGCCAAACGCCGGAATATCAGACGCTGCGGCGCGCGGAGACCAACCTTCGCGAGGATCAGGATACCCAGGCCAAGCTCGACCAGATCCAGCGGCTGGCGCGCCAGGTGGACCAGATGGTGGCGCAGGGCCAGATGCCCGACCAGCCGACTGCTGAGGCGTATGAGAGCGCGGTGCGGGAGCTCGAGATGAGCGGGTCCGGCCAGGCGTATGTGGTGGCGCGAGCCAACTTCGAGAAGCTGATGGCGAAGGTGAACCAGCAGATCAGCGAAGGAATGGAGAAGGGCGCGACCAGCAGTATCATCACCCTGTCGTGATCGCGGGGTTCTTCCTTGTCGTCGAGGGACCCGAGGGCGCCGGAAAGTCCACCCTCAGCCTGGGGCTCGCCGAGCGCATGCGGGCCCTTGGGCTCGACCCGGTCAGTGTCCGCGAGCCGGGCGGAACCCCTGCGGCCGAGGCCGTGCGGGCGGCTTTTCTCGACCCGGCCAACCGGTTCGCCCCTCACACGGAGCTCCTGTACATTTGCGCCGCTCGGGCCCATTTGGTGCAGGAGATCATCCGGCCGGCATTGGAAGCGGGGCGCCCGGTCGTTTGCGACCGGTACGAGCTGTCTACCTTGGCCTATCAGGGCGCCGGGCGGGGCCTGGACCTGAACACGGTCACCCTGGTGAACCGGGTGGCAACTGCGGGCCTGCGGCCACACCTGACGCTGGTACTCGACATCCCGCCCGAGGTGGGCTTGGCCCGCCAGCGGGTTGGCGAGAGGGACCACGACCGTTTGGAGCGGGAAGACGCCGACTTTCATCGGCGGGTCGCGGCTGCCTATCTAGCGGCCACCGGCGATGGGGTGCGACATTTGAACGCAGTAGCGTCGCCGGCGGCCGTGCTCGAGGCCGCCTGGGCCGAGGTGGTCGCGGCGGCGCCGGCAACCTTTCGATAGGGCGGCTGACAGCCCCCTGTTGGCTTGGAGGATGGACGTATGAAGCAGCGTTGGGGCGTGATCGGGCTGGTCGCGGTGATCTCGTTCTTGAGTGGCGGCTGGCTCTTGCAGCGCGGAGTCGCCGTCGGCGGCAACGTGTACCAGCAGGCTCGGCTGTTCGACGACGTCCTCTCCCACGTTCACAACTACTACGTCGACTCGCTGGGCGAGAGCGATCTCTACGACAAGGCCACCAACGGCATGCTCGAGGAGCTCAAGGATCCGTATTCGGTGCTTCTCACCGGTGACGACTACAAGGCCCTCACCGAGCAGACCTCCGGCAACTACGCCGGTCTCGGCATTCAGATCGACGTCCGGGACGGATGGATTACCGTGGTGGCGCCGCTGCCCGATACGCCCGCGGAGCGGGCCGGAATTCAGACCGGCGACCAGATCATCGAGGTGGACTCAAAGTCCACCGAGGGCTGGAAGAACGACCAAGCGGTGAAGGCGCTCCGGGGCGAGGCGGGGAGCAAGATCGCGATCAAGGTTCGCCGGGCCGGCATCCCGGATCCGATCACGTACGACCTCACCCGCGCCACCATTCACATCCGCTCGGTCCCGCCGGGCACGCTGTTCGAGGGGGGCGTCGGCTACATCTCGCTCAACCCGGTCGCCGAGACTTCGGGCCAGGAGCTGCGCGACGAGATCACCGGCATGCGGAGCAAAGGCATGAAGTCGATGATCCTCGATCTCAGGCTCAACCCGGGCGGTCTGCTGGATCAGGGAGTGAAGGTGGCCGAGCTGTTCCTCGACAAGGGCCAGGAGATCGTCGCGACCAAGGGGCGAGCGCGCGGCTCGAGCAAGGCGTTCTACGACGAGATCCGGCAGCTCTGGCCCGACCTTCCCATCGTCGTGCTGGTGAACGAGGGCACCGCGAGCGCCGCGGAGATCATCGCGGGGGCGTTGCAGGACCACGATCGCGCCGTGGTGGTCGGCTCACCCACGTTCGGTAAGGGTCTGGTCCAGACGCTGTTCCCGCTGGGTGACGGCGTGGCCCTCAAGCTCACGACCGCGCGCTGGTACACCCCCAGCGGCAGGACCATCCAGCGGATCGCGAAGGACGAAGAAGACCAGCTCGCCCAGGCCGAATCGGCGGCAGTGGGGGTGCCGATCCCGGAAACCTCGGATTCGGCGATCAAGGAACGGCCGGTGTACCACACCGACGGGGGCCGCTCGGTGCGCGGCGGAGGTGGGATCGTGCCCGACATCGTGATCCGGCCCGACACGCTGACCACCGACGAGCGGGCTTTCGCCAAGGCGCTGGGCGCGAAGCTGCCGGTCTACCGCGACGTGCTCACTGCCTATGCGCTCGAGCTCAAGCGCACCAAGGCGGTCAGCACCGAGGCGTTCAAGATCACGCCCGAGATGCGGCGTGAGGTGTATCAGCGGCTCAAGAGCAAGGGCGTGGAGGTCACCCAGGCCGACTTCAACGGCGCGGGCCAGCTGGTGGACGAGCAGTTGAGCTACGAGATCGCGCGCTACGTGTTCGGCCGGCCGGCAGAGTTCCGGCGGCGGTCGACCGACGATCACCAGCTGCAGACGGCCCTGGGACTTCTCCGGAAGGCCCAGACGCCGAAGGACCTGATGGGTCTCGCGATGTCCAGCGCGTCGGCCGCGAGGACCAACTGAGCCGACGGCTTCACCGTCATCCCGGTCCGGCGCAGCCCGGTCGTTCCCTCAGTGGGAACGGCCGGGTTGCTCGCTTCAGGGTCGGATGAGCGGGCCGGATCCTGCCGAGCGCCGCATCGCGATCATCGGTGCCGGCCGGATGGGGCAGGGAATCGGGGTGGCGCTGGCAGCGCAGAGGTGGAGGGTCACTCTCGTATCGCGCACCCGAAAGCCGGTCGCCTCGGCGGTCGAGCTTCGGGTCGGCGGCGCAGACGACGCCGTACGTGCCGCACCGCTGGTCCTGATTGCCACCCCGGATGACGCGATCGCCGGCGCCGCTCGAGCCCTGGCGGCCGCCGGGACCGTCGGGCCCGGGCACACCGTGCTCCACGTGTCGGGACTGCTCGACCGGTCGACGCTGGCCCCCCTGGGCGGGACTGGTGCCGCACTGGGATCGTTTCACCCGCTCCAGACGATCGCGGATCCGGCCACCGGGGCCGAGCGGCTGCGCGGAGCGTATGCGGGCATCGAGGGTGACGAGCGCGCGCTGGCTGCTGCCGGCCATCTCGCGCTCGCGCTCGGCATGACGCCCGTGTCACTCACGGCGGCCGGAAAGCCGCTCTACCACGCGGGTGCCGTCGTCGCGGCAAACTACACGACCGTGCTCGCGGGCGTGGCGAAGGACCTGGCTCTGGCCGCCGGGGTTCCTCCGGACACAGCGGCCCGGCTCTACGCGCCCCTCTTCGCGGGGGCTGTACGCAACCTGGCGGAGCTGGGGCCCGCAGGTGCTCTCACCGGACCCATCCGGCGGGGCGATGTCGCCACGGTGCGAGCCCACCTGGCCGCCCTCCCCGCCGGAGTGGGTCGATTGTACCGGGGGCTCGGCCTGGCGGCGCTCCAGCTGGCGCTCGAGGCAGGACTCCCTGAAGCGTCCGGGCGCGAGCTTCGGGCGGTGCTGGAGGAGGCGTCGATGGAAAGTGCCCGCAGGAACATCTCGAGCGGAGCACCGTGGGAGCGACGGGTGGGCTACTCGCGGGCGGTGCGGGTCGGGCCGTACGTCCACGTCGCCGGCACGACCGGGACCGACACTGAAGGGCGCGTGGTCGCGGCCGGCGACGTCTACGCCCAGGCCCGCCATGCGCTCGGCAAGATCTCGGACGCGCTGGAGCAGGCGGGGGCCCGGCTGGATCAGGTGGTGCGGACCCGAATCTTCGTGACCGACATAGCGCGCTGGGAAGAGGTCGCCCGCGCGCACGGGGAGGTGTTCGGGGAGATCCGGCCGGCGGCAACGATGGTAGAAGTGCAGCGGCTGATCGCGCCGGAGATTCTGGTCGAGATCGAGGCGGACGCTTACACAGGCTGAGGGGCGGGGGGGGGGGGGGGGGGG
>JBIOTT010000037.1:0-19094 GCA_044866195.1 Gemmatimonadales bacterium | reverse complement strand
CCATCTCGTAAGCAACCCGCTCGAGGGCCGCCTCGGTCTGGAGCAGGGCGATCGTGATCTCGAAGCGCCGGAGGTAGTCCTCCAGATTGCGGGCGTCTTCCACCACCATGAGGCGGTGCAGCACTTCGGCGTCTTCGGTGGGAAGGCGTACCCCCGCGGGGGCGGCGAGATCGAGCATCGTTGCCGGCCGGAGCGATCCGTCGAGGTGCACGTGCAGCTCCGATTTCGGGAGCCGGGCAATCAGCTCACGAGTGAGCATCGTCGTCATTGCTGTTGCTGGGGGTTTGCCTCGCGGGGCGCACGACCCGCAGGATGGCGCCGGCCGCGAGCGGCGCGTCCGCCGCGAGCCGGATGCCGCGCCCGTCGGTGAGGTAGGCCCGGCCCTCGGCCACCGCGGCTGCGAGTCCGGGATCGAATGCAGCGATGGCGGCCGTGGCCACCGCTCCGGGAGGAAGATCTACGGCCCGCTCGTTGACGTACACCCGGACCGTTTCCGTCACCGGCCGACCTCGCGAAACCGGATCTCGTCCGGCGGCGAGACCGGCTGCGGTAGCCGTCGGAGGTATGCGGCGAGCGCATCGACGTCAGTGACCGTCGACGGCGTGGGCGGACGCCCGGCAAGGATCGCGTAGGCCGGACTCCGGGGCAGCGGCTCGGCGACCGCGAGCCGGTAGCTGGCGCCGTCCTTGAGCTCGCGGCCGTCTTCCAGGCGGACTTTGCGCACCCGGCGCCCGGCGGCGGCCCGCGGATCGTATTCGACGACGATGCCGGAGACATGCGCGCTCGGCACTCCCTCCGCCAGAACCTGCTCGAGGATCTGGCGCAGGATGGTGCCGGTGACGGTCAGGGTAGCGAGCCGTCGCGGGGGCTCATGCAGCGCGAGCAGCTGCTGCCAGGTGACCGGCCCCGCCGGGAGATCACCCGCGATCGCGGCGGTCCGGACCAGACTCACGTCGCTCCGGAGAGCGTTGCGCTGAGCGTCGGCGACCAGATCGCCCAGAGGCGACTCGCCCTCGCTACTGCGCCCGAGCGGAAGCTTCATCCGCGCGACCACCCGGCGGCCCAGCGAATCCGCCTCCGCCTCGGCTCGCGCGACCACGGCCGCTGCGGTCGAATCGGCGCCGGTCCGGTCGGGGTCGACCGGGGCGAGCCGGACCCGGAGCTCGCGGGTCCCCACCGGCGTCCGTACCAGGTCTACGATGCCCAGCTCGGCGGCCGCGGGGCGCGCCTGCACCACGGGGATGCGGCCCACCCGCGTGCTCACCGAGCCGTCTCCACCCGTGACCACCAGGTCCACCTTGCTGTCCTGCAGTTCGCCGGCAAGTTCGATCGCCTCTCCCTGGCACTGCCCCCCACCGCAGGTTGCACCCCCGTTCGCCAGCACGACGATCAGATCGGGCCGCTCCCCCTGGGCGGCGGCCAGCGCCTGGCGCAGGCCCGCTGCGCCGCGGCCAATCGCGAAGCCACGCACATCCGCCGCCGCGAGCAGCGGGCCGGCTGCCGGACTCAGGTAGCCCACCAGCGCGACCCGCAGCGTACCCGCCTGGACGACGCGGTACGGGAGGGCCCAGTCCGGCCGCTTTCCGGTCGCCGAATCGGTCAGGTTCGCCGTCAGCCAGGGAAAGCGCGATTGGGCCATGCGAAGGCGGAGTGTGTCCAGCGACCAGGTGAAGTCGTGTCCACTCAGTGCGGTCGCCGCGAGCCCGATCCGATTGACAATCTCGACTGCGGAGCGCCCGGCGACGAGGTCGGCGACCGGAGCCCCCTGCAGCAGGTCGCCGGGCGCAATCCGAAGCGTGGGACAGCGGCATTCCGCTTCCGAGCGATCTGCGACCGCCTTGAGCGCGGCCGTCCGCTGGTTCACGCTGCCGCGCAGCTCTCCCAGCGCGACTAGTCGCACCAACACCGTGTCTCGGGGCGGGGCGGTGGTGGCCGTCCGCGGGGCCCCACCGAACAGGCGGCGCACCTGGTCGGCCATCTCCGCCGGCACGATACGCCACCCGGAGACGGCGAAATCGGCCGGATCGAGATGCCCGCGGGTCCGGACCGCGGCGATCAGAAGGTCGCGGATGTTCTCGCCCCGATCGTACACCACCGGTGCACCCCGCAGCATGCTGAATCCGCCGCCGCCCGATTGCCGGTAACTGTTCACCGCCAGGGTGAAGCTGTCGGTCGGGGCTACCGGTCGTCCTCCCACGGCGAGATTGCGGATCCGGCTCCCCGGCGGCAGTCGGAGGTCGATGTCGTAGGCCGCGCCCGACACCATGTCGTAGTTGAAGCCGAAGACGGCCGGATCGAGGGCGGCGCGGCCCAGGGAGTCGGTGGCGTAGTAGCGGGCGCTCTGTTCCAGATAGTCCTTGAGCTGCTCCCCCGAGACCCGCACCGCCCGCAGCGTGTTCTCGTAGGGATAGATCCCGAATACGTCGCGGATCCGCACATCGCCGTCGGGAAAGCCCGCCCGGAGATCGAACGCCGTCGCGGCGGAGAGCTGTGCACCGCTCCGCGCCTTCTGCACCGTCTGAATGAACTCGATGATCGGGGTTGGCTCGGCTCGCGCCAGCGCGGCCGGCATGGGGCCGCGAGAGTCGCCCAGCGATTGATTGGCCCAGTCGCGCACGGCCGCGCGGAGCGGAGCATACCGGGTGGCCAGCCGCGCCGCTGGCGGCACCTGCGCCAGGCTGATCGATTCCGGGCGAAGCCGCGCGATGCGCCAGCCGCCCTTTGCCTTGATCAGGTCCAGGTGCACCACGGCGAGCGTCTGCGCGTAGGGCTTCGGCTGCGCGAAGTGGACGCCGCCGATTACCGAGTCGAGCATCTCCCGATGGGTGTGACCGACGACCACCAGGTCCGGCCGGACCGGCAGCCCGGCGAGCGCGGCCGAGGCATTCTCCGGGCCCACCCCGGTCGTATCGTACGAGCTGGGCTCGGCCATGCCGCTGTGGACCACGACGATCGCGACATCGGACTCGCGACGAAGGTCCGGAAGCACCCGGGCCGCGCTTTCTCGGATCGGCGCCACCCGGACTCGTCCTCGCACGGCTTTCTGGCTCCACACCATGACGCCGGGCGTGGTAAAGCCGGCGATGCCGACCCGGACGCCCTGCCGGACGACGACCGCATAGGGTGGGTACTCGAGCGTATCGGCGGGGAGCCCGCGAATGTTGCCGCTGACGTAGCGGAATGCGGCCGAGCCGATGGCGCGCTGGAGCACCGCCAGGCCGTAATCGAACTCGTGGTTGCCCGGCGTTGCCACATCGTACCCGATCGCGTTCATCGCGTCGATCACCGGATGAGGGTCGCGCGGGGCCACCCGCGCGTAGTAGTCGGCGAACGGCTCGCCTTCGATCAGATCGCCGGCGTCCACCACGATGACGCGCCCGGGATAGCGGGCCTTGAGCGAGTCGATGACGGTCGCCGCCCGGGTGAGCCCACCCGGAAACGGCCGGTCGCCCACATAGTCCCACTCGGTGGCGTGACCGTGGACGTCTGTGGTGGCAACGAGGACGAGGTGGGTGGTGTCGGCGCGCGCCGCGACGACTGCCGCAGAGAGCAGCAGGGCGTGGAGCATGGAAGAAGATAATAGCCCCCTTGCATTCATTCGCCATCAGACATATATGTCCCGCCGCATATGCATGCATCGATCTCGGCCGCCGACCTTCTGCTCACGGTCGCGGAGCCGACCCGGCTCCGCATCGTCAACTGCCTCGCGGCGGCCCCGCTCTTCGTTTCGGACCTCCAGGCCGTGCTGGATCTCCCCCAGCCGACCGTTTCACGGCATCTGCAGGTGCTCCGGCGCGCCGAACTGGTGGCGGATACGCCCGTAGCGCAATTCGTCCTGTACCGGCTCCGGCGCGCGTCGGACCCGTCAGGCCGGTTGCTCGGCGCCATTCTCGATGCGCTAGGGCAGGACGATCGCCTCCGGGCGGAGCGAAGCCGTGCCGGCGAGCGGAGCCGCTCCCACACCCGGATCCGGGTGCAGAATGAAGCACCGACCGCCGCAGACCGATCGAGGACTCGATGACCGAGACCGCCGTCCTGACCCACCGGATTCTCGTGGTAGACGATGAGCCCGACATCACGGCCCTGGTGGCGTACCATCTGGCCAAGGCCGGCCACCGGGTATCCACCGCCGCGAACGGCCCCGACGCGCTCAAGGCCGCTCGGGAGGAACGACCCGACGTCGTCATCCTTGATCTGATGCTGCCGGGCGTCTCCGGCTATGACGTGCTGGCCGAGCTGCGACGGCGGGATGAGACCCGGGAGGTCGGTGTCATTCTCCTCACCTCCCGGCGGGAAGAGCCGGATCGGATTCGAGGACTCTCGCTCGGAGCGGACGATTACCTGACCAAACCGTTTTCGCCCCAGGAGCTTTCGCTTCGGGTGACGGCGCTGCTCCGCCGGCTGGGCGCTCCCGCCGTTTCGGCCGGGTCGACCCTGTCCGCCGGACCGGTGTCCATCGACCGCTCGGCGCACCGCGTCACCATCGATGGGCGGGAGCTTACGCTCACGGCGACTGAGTACAAGTTGCTGTTGACGCTGCTGGAGCGGCGCGGTCGAGTCCAGACCCGCCCGCAGCTGCTCGAGACCGTCTGGGAAGCGCAGCCCGACATTCAAACCCGCACGGTGGACATGCACGTCCAACGGCTTCGGAGCAAGCTCGGCGAAGCCGGCAAGCTGATCGAGACCGTGCGCGGGTTTGGCTACCGCTTTCGCTCAACCGAGAGGGGGAGCCGCACGCGGTGACCTTCGCCAGACGCCTGGTCCTCGGAACTGTTCTCGTCCTGCTGTTCACCATCCTCGTGCTGATCTGGAGCGCGGAACGCTCGCTCCGGCGCAACCTGGAATCCGACGTCGCACAGACTCTGCTCCGCGAAGCCCGCCTGGTACGGGAAGCGCTCCCGGCCGACTCGGCGGCCTGGCCGCTGGCGATCCGGCGGCTCGCCCGGGAGAGCGGGATCCGAATCGTCCTGCTGGATCGGGAGGGCCGGGTGCGAGCCGACACCGACCAACCATCCGGCGCGCCGGTCATCCTCGCTCCCGACTCGGAGCTTCAGGCCGCCCTCGGCGCCGGCTCGCGTGAGCCGGTGATCCGACGAGAGGCCGACGGCGAGTCGCGCATGTATGTCGCCGTGCCCGGCGGCCCCGGGGTGATCGGCCTGGCCACCAGCCTCTCGCAGGTGGACGAGACGGTGCGCCGGTCGCAGGGCGCCGTAGCCGGCGGGGCGATCGTCGCGCTCGCGGTGGGCAGCCTGCTCGCGCTGGTTGCCGGTCGCTCGATCACCCGTCCGCTGGGTGCGATGGTCAATGCGTCGCGGGCGATCGCGGCCGGCGTGCTCCCCCGGTTCCCCCGTTCGGGGATCCCCGACATCGACGTGCTGGTGCAGGCGCTCCGCGAAATGCACCGCCAGTTGGCCGACCGGTTCGAGGACCTCAGGCAAGAGCGAGCCGAAACTGCGGCCCTGGTGGAGTCGATGACGGAAGGCGTCATCGCCGCCGATGGCCGGGGCCGCATCACCACCGCCAACGCCGCCGCGCGGCGCCTGCTCGGCTATGACCGGCATCAGAGCCTCCCCGACCTGCCAGAGCTGTTTCGCGCCAAGCCCGCCCGCGAGGTGGTGGACGCGGTGCTCGGTGGTACGCCGGTGCAGAATCGTGCGCTCGAGCTGGCCGATAGCATGCTCATCGTGAACGCCCGGCCGCTACCGGCCGGCGGGGCCGTGCTGGTGCTTCATGATGTGACCGAGCTCCGTCGCCTCGAAGCCGTGCGGCGGGACTTCGTCGCCAACGTGTCCCACGAGCTCAAGACGCCACTTACATCCATTTCTGGCTATGCGGAGACCATCCTCGCGGACCGGCCGGAGCCGGAGCTGGAGCGCCGCTTTCTCGCCACCATCGTGAGCAACGCCCGGCGCATGCAGCGCCTGGTGGACGACCTGCTCGATCTTTCGCGGATCGAGTCGGGACGCTGGCAGCCCGCGACCGAGCCGGTGGACGTGGCCGCTTCGGCCCGGGAGGCCTGGGCCGGCCTGGCGGACCGGGCCGCCGGTCGGGGCGTGGACTTTGCACTCGACGTCCCCGCGGAGACGCTACTGGTTGAAGCCGATCCCGACGCCGTGCGGCAAGTGCTCACCAACCTCTTCGACAACTCGCTGCGCTACACCCCCCCAGGCGGCCGCATCACCTTCCACAGCCGGCCCGAGGGCAGCGGCGTGCTCCTGAGCGTGAGCGACACGGGACCCGGGATTGCCAGCGAACACCTGCCCCGGATTTTCGAGCGCTTCTATCGGGCGGATCAGTCCCGCTCCCGCGAAGAAGGCGGCACCGGCCTGGGGCTCGCGATCGTGAAGCACCTGGTCGAGGCACATGGCGGCAGGGTCTGGGCCGAAAGCGAGCGCGGGCGCGGGACCAGCGTACACTCCTGGCTCCCGGCGCCCCCGAGCAACGACCGGCTGACGTGAGCCGGCGCGGCCCACCCGCCGCCCCCACCGCACCCTCCCGCAAACCCTGTCAGACCTCGCGTTACCCCGACGTTACGCTCGGATCACCCCGGCGTGACGCGGTGACGGCCTCTTACTGCCGGTCAAACGTGGGGCATCGCAATCCGCGCCGCCGTCAACTCTCAGCCGGAAGGGTCTTCATGCGCCTGGCAAGTCGGTTTGCCGTCGTCGGAGCACTGGTGGGCGCGTTCACCACTGCGGTCGCGCAGGCCCAGGCGCCAACCGTCACCGTCGGGACGCTGATCTACACGGAGTACCGCTACCAGCTCAAGCGCGACTCCACCACCAACAGCCATCTCAACAATTTCGATCTCACTCGGGCCTACCTGAACGTCGTCGGAAAGTTTCCCTCCGGTCTCTATGCCCGCCTGACGCCTGACATTTTCCGCGCCACCGACGGCACGCTCACGTTTCGGCTGAAGTACGCGTACGCCGCCTGGACCCCGGAGCACAGTCCGTTGACGCCGAAATTCGGGGTGATTCACACCCCCTGGCTGGATTGGGAAGAGGCCCTCTGGGACTACCGGATGCAGGGAACCATGGCGTTGGAGCGCTTTCGGAACCCGGCTGGGACGAACTACCTCTCGTCGGCGGATCTGGGCTTCGGCGTCGACGGCAAGTTCAAGTACGACTTCGTGAACTTCCAGGTGGGTGTCTACAACGGCGAGTTCTACACCGCCGCCGAACGGGACAAGTACAAGGATGTCGAGGCCCGCCTTTCGGTTCGCATGCTCGAGACCGACGATCACAGCCGGGTGGGCGGCCTCCGCCTGACCGGCTATGGCGCGGTGGGAACTCCTGCCGGGGGCGGCCGGCGGAACCGATACATTGGAATGGTGTCCTACAAGTCCAAGCTTTTCACCCTTGCGGGCGAATACGGACGGGCGCGGGATCGGCTCGACCAGAATGCTCCGGTCACAGGCAGCCCCGCTCCGGTTCCCCAGACCGACGCGAACATCTTGAGCTTCTTTGGCGTGGTGAATGTCCCCCGCTCGAAGGCGGCTCTGATCGCGCGGTGGGATTACCAGGACCCCAACGTGGACGTGAGCAACGACAAGCTGTACCGGATCATCGGCGGTGTGTCCTATCAGGTTACGCCCGAGGTCCGGGTACTGGCGGATGTCGACAATCTCTGGTCCCAGTCGGGTTTGTACACCAACGCGGTGAACTCGACGCGGACTTCCGGGCTTTTCCAGATGCAGATCGCGTTCTAAGGCAAAGAGAACTCGGCCCATTTTTCTGATGAGGAGCGGTACGATGACCGGCAAGCTCTCGATCCTGGCGCTGTCTCTGGGTGGCGCAGCCCTCCTCGGCACCGCGCCGCTGGCCGCGCAGACGGCACTCACCGGCGCCGGGGCCACGTTCCCGAACCCCATTTACTCGAAGTGGTTCGACGCCTATAACAAGAAGACCGGCGTCCAGATCAACTATCAGTCGATCGGATCCGGCGGTGGTATCAAGCAGTACACCGAGGGCACGGTCGATTTCGGCGCCTCGGACGGCCCGATGACCGACGAGCAGATGCAGGCGGTCGGCGGGAAAGTGATCCACATCCCGACCGTTCTTGGCGCCGACGTAATCACTTACAATCTCCCGGCGGTCGGGGGAGCCAAGCTTAGGTTTGACGGACCCACGATCGCCGACATCTTTCTCGGCAAGATCACGAAATGGGACGACAAGCGCCTGGCGGCGCTGAATCCTGGCGTCAAGCTCCCGGACGAGGACATCATCGTCGTCCACCGCTCGGATGGCTCCGGCACGACGTACATCTTCGTGGACTATCTCAGTAAAGTATCGGCGGAATGGAAGGAGAAGGTCGGCAAGGCTACCTCGGTGAACTGGCCCGTCGGTCTCGGGGGCAAGGGTAACGAGGGCGTAACCCAGCAAGTGAAACAGACCGAAGGATCTCTCGGCTATGTGGAGCTGGTCTATGCCATCGCCAATAAGCTGCCGTACGCTCAGGTGAAGAACGCGGCCGGCAAGTTCGTCGACGCGTCACTCGAGTCGGTGACGGCGGCGGCATCGAGCGCCAAGTTTGAGAAGAACACCGACTTTCGCGTGTCGATCACGAACGCGCCGGGCGAGAGCGCGTATCCGATTTCGTCCTTCACCTGGCTCCTGGTCCGGCCCGACGCAAAGGACGTAACCACGGGCAGGGCTCCGAAGAGCTTTCTCGAATGGATGGTATCGCCGGAGGCCCAGGGCATGGCCTCCCAGCTGGTCTATGCGCCACTGCCCAAAGAGGTAGTGGACCTGATCAAGGAGCGGCTCAAGACGCTCAAGGCGGGTGGCAAGGCCCTGGCCGGGGCCTGACGTTAGAATACAGGTGGGTAGGTTGATGCAACCCTTCGACTTGGAGCGTCCATGAGTCGAGTTGGAGCGTCCATGAGTCGAGCCCGGAGTTTCCAGCGCGGCCTTTTGGCCGCGCTGGTCTTGCTTGTGGCCTGTAGCACCGATCAGCCAACACCCGGCGCGACCGGGGAGCGCGCAAACCGTCCCGCGGGCGGTGCCGCTCTGACTGGTGCGGGGGCCACCTTTCCCAATCCGCTTTACAGCAAGTGGTTCGACGCTTACAACAAGAAGACCGGCGTCCAGATCAACTATCAGTCGATCGGATCCGGCGGTGGTATCAAGCAGTACACCGAGGGCACCGTCGATTTCGGCGCGACCGACGGCCCGATGACGGACGAGCAGGTGCGGCAGGTTCAGGGCAGGGTGCTCCACGTGCCGACCGTGCTCGGTGCCGTCGTCCTCACCTGGAACCTGCCCGGCCTGGCTGATAAGCGGCTCCGGTTCGACGGTCCCACGATTGCCGACATCTTCCTAGGCAAGCTGACAAAGTGGAATGACCAGCGACTCGCCGCGCTGAATCCCGGGCTGACGCTGCCAGCCACCGACATCATCGTGGTGCATCGCTCGGACGGCTCGGGCACCTCCTACATCTTCACCGACTATCTCAGCAAGGTCTCGGCCGAGTGGAAGGAGAAGGTCGGCAAGGCCACGTCGGTGAACTGGCCGGCGGGACTGGGCGGCAAGGGCAACGAGGGCGTAACCCAGCAGGTAAAGCAGACCGAAGGTGCGATTGGGTATGTCGAGCTGATCTACGCGGAGGCGAACAAGCTGCCGTACGCGGAGGTGAAGAACGCGGCCGGGCAGTTCGTGAAGCCGTCCCTCGAGTCGGTGACCCAGGCAGCGGCCAGCGCGAAGTTCGAAAAGACCACCGACTTCCGGGTGTCGATCACCAATGCCCCCGGCCAGGCCGCTTATCCGATCGCCTCGTTCACCTGGCTGCTGGTGCGGCCGGAGGTGAAGGACGTGGGCAAGGCGAAGGCGATGAAGAGCTTCCTCGAGTGGATGGTATCGCCGGAGGCCCAGGGCATGGCCTCCCAGCTCGTCTATGCCCCCTTGCCCGAAGAAGTGGTGGAGCTGGTCAAGGAGCGGGTGAAGACGCTGAAAGCCGGCAGCTAACGGCTAATGGCTCTCATCCGTGACCAGTCCGTTACAGGATCGTGACCGATCACGCGCGTCCGCCCGGTAAAATCCCCGCCATGACCACGGCAGCCTCTCCCGCGCCGGCCCAAGCGGGGCCGACCCGGACCAAGATCTCCTCGTCGCTCCGGGGCGTGGCCTACGGCGACCGCGCCTTCAAGCTTCTCCTCACCATCGCGGCCCTGCTGATCCCAATTCTGCTCGGGTTTCTGGTGTGGCAGCTCTGGCAAGGGTCTCGGCTCGCCATTGCCAAGTTCGGGCTCGATTTCGTCCGGACCAGCGTGTGGGATCCGGTGGCGGACCAGTTTGGCGCTTTTCCGCTGATCTTCGGAACCCTGCTCTCGTCCTTCCTTGCCCTGCTGATCGCGGTGCCGCTCTCGCTGGGCGTCGCCATTTACCTCACGGAGTTCGCGCCCAAGTTCCTGCGCCAGCCGGTTGCGTTCGTCATCGGACTTCTGGCGGCGATCCCCAGCGTGGTCTACGGCCTGTGGGGCATCTTCGTCCTGGTCCCGGTGCTCCGCAAAACCGCCTTCCCCGTGCTCCGGGATCTGCTGGACTTCCTGCCCTTCTTCAAGGGCCCGATCTACGGCCCGTCGATGCTCGCGGCCAGCGTCATACTTGCGATCATGGTGATGCCCTACGTGATGTCGGTCTCCCGTGAGGTGTTGCTCGCCGTGCCCAACAGCCAGCGCGAAGCTGCGCTGGCCCTCGGCGCGACTCGCTGGGAGGCGGTCATCACCGCCGTGGTGCCCTATGCCCGCTCGGGCATCATCGGCGCGATCATCCTGGGCCTTGGTCGGGCTCTCGGTGAGACCATGGCGGTAACGATGCTGATCGGCAACCGACACGAGATCGCGGCGTCGTTGTTCGCCCCGGGATACACCATGGCGGCGGCCATCGCCAACGAGTTCTCCGAGGCCGCGACCTCCATGCACTTCTCGGCGCTGGCCTACGTCGCGTTTGTGCTCTTCGTGCTGACCGTCGTGGTCAACGCGGGAGCCCGGCTGCTGATCTGGCAAGTCGCCCGGGGCTCCGCGGTCGGGAGCAAGGCGCTATGAATCGCCGGGTCCTTCGCCGGCTCGCGAGCAACACCATGGTGGGCCTCATGGTGGCCGCGGTCGTAGTCGCCGTCATTCCGCTCTTCTTGATCTTGACCGACCTGGCGGTCAAAGGTGCCAGCAGCCTCTCCTGGGACTTCTTCACCAAGATGCCGGTGCCCGCCGGCGAGACCGGCGGCGGAGTGGCCAACGCGATCGTCGGCACCCTGATCATCGTGGGGACCGCGAGTCTCATCGGGATCCCGGTAGGGGTGGGAGCTGGGATCTACTGTGCCGAATACCCGGGCAGCCGGCTCACCTGGCTCACCCGCTTCGTGGCCGACGTGCTCAACGGCACGCCTTCAATCGTGGTGGGTGTGTTTGCCTGGACCTGGATCGTGGCTAACCAGAAGCATTTCTCGGCCCTGGCCGGAAGCGTTGCGCTGGCGATGCTCATGATCCCCATGGTCATGCGCACCACCGAGGAGATGATCAAGCTGGTCCCCAACTCCCTTCGCGAAGCCGCCCTCGCCCTCGGCTATCCGCGCTGGCGGACCAGTCTTTCAGTCGTGGTGCGGACCACCATGCCCGGGATCGTCACCGGAACACTGCTCGCGGTGGCCCGGATCGCGGGCGAGACCGCGCCTCTCCTGTTCACCGCGTTGGGCAGTCAGTACCTCAGCTTCAAGCTCAACCAGCCCATGGCGGCACTGCCCCTGACGGTGTTCACCTACGCGACCGGCCCCTACGAAGAATGGCATCGCTATGCCTGGGCGGCCGCGCTGGTGCTCATCTTCGTGGTCTTCGTGCTCGGCATCGGCGCCCGGCTCGCCATTGGACGGAGCCAGCTCTCCAGTGGCTGAGTCCCGGGCGCGAATCGAGACCGACAAGCTCACCGCGATGTATGGCAAGATCACCGCGGTCAAGAACGCGACCCTGTCGTTCGCGCCGAATCAGGTCCACGCCCTCATCGGGCCGTCCGGCTGCGGTAAATCGACCTTTCTCCGCACGCTCAACCGGATGCACGAGCTGGTGGAAGGGGGCTGGATCACCGGCCGGGTGCTGCTCGACGGCCAGGACATCTACGACCCCGCCGTCAACGCCATGCAGCTCCGCCGGAAAGTAGGCATGGTGTTCCAGCGGCCCACGCCCTTTCCGACCATGTCGATCTACGACAATGTGGCGGCCGGACTCCGGCTCAACGGCCGGCTTTCGGGAAACCAGCTCGACGAGATCGTCGAGCGGTCGTTGCACCAGGCCGCGCTGTGGGACGAGGTGAAGGACCGGCTCAAGGCGAATGCGCTGGCGCTCTCGGGCGGGCAGCAGCAACGGCTCTGTGTCGCACGGACCATCGCGCCGTCTCCCGACGTGGTCCTGCTGGATGAGCCGACTGCATCGCTCGATCCTCAGGGTACTCAACGGATCGAAGAGCTCCTGTTCGAGCTCAAGCGGGAGTACACCATTATCATCGTGACCCACAACATGCAGCAGGCCGCCCGGGTTTCGGACACCACGACCTTTTTCTACCTGGGCACAATGGTCGAGAGCGGGCCGACTCGCCAGATTTTCACCGCGCCCCGGAATGATCAGACCGAGGCTTACATTACGGGACGGTTCGGATGACAACTACGGTGCACCCACAGACCCCGTTCACTACGGCTCCCAGGCCGACCTTTGCCCCCCGGGCACCAATGCGTCCGGAGGAGAGCGGGACGCCTGCGATCGAGGTGCTGGGGTTCAAGTTCTGGTACGGCAAGCGACAGGTCCTGCAGGGGCTCGATTTCACCATCCCGCGCAAGGCGGTGACGGCGATCATCGGACCTTCTGGCTGCGGGAAGTCGACTTTCCTGCGATCGATCAACCGACTCAACGATCTGATTCCCGGCGCCCACCAGCAGGGCGACATCAGGGTCGAGGGGCTGTCGGTCTTCGCGCCCAGCACCGACCTGGTGGCGTTGCGCCAGCGGGTGGGCATGGTCTTCCAGCGGCCCAACCCGTTTCCCAAGTCCATCTACGAGAACGTGGCCTACGGCCCGGCCCTCAACCGGCTGGTGCCCAGCCGTGATGTGCCCGATCTGGTGGAGCGGTGCCTTCGGCAGGCGGCCCTCTGGGAAGAGGTGAAGGACCGGCTGGACACCCCCGCCACCGGACTGTCCGGCGGCCAGCAGCAGCGGCTCTGTATCGCCCGGGCGCTGGGCAACCGGCCCGAGGTGCTGCTGAGGGACGAGCCCTGCTCGGCCCTGGATCCGATCTCGACCCAGCGGGTCGAGGAGCTGATGTTCGACCTGAAGAAGCACTACACGATCGTCATCGTGACCCATAACATGCAGCAGGCGGCCCGCGTGTCCGATTGGACCGGCTTTTTCGACCGGGGCGAGCTGGTGGAGTTCGGAGAGAGCGAGCGGATCTTCACTGCGCCCGCCAATGAGCGGACTGAGGCCTACATCACTGGGAGATTCGGATGAGCCTCGACGTTCATCGCCACTTTCACGACGAGTTGAGCCACGTCAAGGTGCGGCTCCTCACCATGTCCGGCGAGGCCGAAGCCGCCCTGGGGCTTGCGGTGGAGGCCCTTCTCGATCGCGATCCGGCCAAGGCGGATCGGGTCATCCAGGGCGACCGGGTCATCGATGCCATGGAGATGGAGATCGAGGAGATGTCGGTCAATCTTCTGGCGCTGCAGCAGCCCATGGCGCGCGATCTCCGGATGCTGACGTCGGCCCTCAAGATCGCGAACGACCTCGAGCGGGTGGGCGATCACGCGGTGAACATCGCGCAGTCGGCCGAGCGCCTGAGCCAGGCTCGCCCGATCGCGCCGGAGCCCGAGATCGTCGAGATGGCGCGGCTCGCCCGCGAGATGCTGTCCGATGCCCTGGAGGCATTCATCCGGGGCGACGCCGCGGCCGGGCGGGAGATCTGCATCCGGGATGACAAAGTGGACGTGCTGCACCGCTCCGTGTTCCGGATCCTCCTGACCCACATGATGGAGGATCCGCACACCATCGGGGCGGGCATGGAGCTGTTCCTGGTGAGCCGCAACCTCGAGCGGGTGGCCGATCTGGCGACCAACATCGCGGAGGACGTGGTCTTTCTGGTGGAAGGGAAGTCGATCAAGCATCACGCCGAAGACCGGGGAGAGGCGCGGACCAAGACCGGGGTGGGCGCGCCCACATGACCGTCGCCCAGCCCCTGGGAGGGCACGTTCCCGTCCCGGTGCTCGAGCCCCGGGAGCGCCTGGCGGCGCTCGACGTGGGCTCGAACTCCATTCGGCTGCTGGTGGCCGAGTACGATCCGCAGGCCGGAATCTCGGTCATCGACGAAGTCAAGGATCAGCCCCGCCTGGCCCAGGGACTCGCCGCCACCGGGCGGCTGGACGATGGGGCCATGGAACGTGCGCTCGCGACGCTGGCGCGGATGCGCGAGGTGTGCCGGCGGCGCGGCGTGCGGCGGATCTCGGCCGTGGCGACTGCAGCCGTGCGCGAAGCGACCAATGGAGAAGAGTTCATCCGGCGGGTGCGCGACGAGCTGGACATCCCGCTCCGCATCATCGACGCGGAGACCGAGGCAGCGCTCAGCTACCGCTCGGTGGCCCACCATTTCCGGGTGGTCGGCGCCCGCACGCTGGTGGCCGATATCGGCGGCGGCAGCCTGGAGCTCATTGGCGCCGTGGATGGGCTGGTCGAGTTGACCCGCTCCCTGGCCCTCGGCGCAGTGCGCCTCACCGAGACCTACCTGCCTGGGCGGCGTGACACTCGGCGCGAGGTGGCAGCCCTCCGGACCCAGATCCGGCGCCAGCTCAAGCGCGGGTTCCGCGTCCGGGAGTGGACCGCGGCGACGGTGATCGGCTCGGGCGGTACCTTCACCACGCTCGGGCGCATGGCGACCGCTCGCCGGGGCCTCCCCGTGCCCGATACGGTTCATGGCGTGAGCGTCGCCACCGCCGAAGTGGAAACCCTGCTCGAGTGGCTGGCCAGCAAAACGCCGGAGCAGCGCCGAATGGTGGCTGGCCTCAACCCGCAACGGGCCGACATCATCCTTGCCGGCCTGGCGGTCACGGCGGAGCTGCTGGCGCTGTTGGACTCCCCCACCGTCACCGTGAGCGCGTTCGGGCTACGCGAGGGGCTTCTGCTGGAGATGGTGGACGCCCAATCCGCCCCCGCGCCCCGGGACCCGCTGCGGCTCATGCGGGAGTTCGTCGAGCGCTGCCAGGGAGACCGCCGCCACGTCGAGCACGTGCGGGTGCTGGCCCGGCAACTGTTCGACCTTCTCGCGGAGCCGATGGGAGCCCCGCCGGGGGAGTGGTCGATTCTCGAAGCGGCGAGCCTGCTCCACGACGTGGGCCAGCTGGTGAGCTACCGCAAGCATCATCGGCACAGCTACCAGCTCATCATGCATGCCGAGCGGCTCGACCTGTCGGCCCGCGACCGGGTCCTGGTGGCGCTGGTGAGCCGCTACCACCGAAAGAAGGGCCCCAGCCGGAAGCACCCCGAATTCGCAGCGCTGAGCCCCGAGGACCAGGCCACCGTGCGGCGCATGAGCGCGCTGCTCCGGGTCGCCGACGGCCTCGACCGGGGGCATACGTCCAATGTCGATCGGGTCACCGGCACGCTCACGCCGGACGAGCTGGTGATCGAGGTTGCACCGCGGGTCGTGGGAGCCGACCTGTCACTCGAGTGCTGGGGCGCGGAACGCAAGTCCGACGTGCTCGCCAAGGTGCTGCAGCGGGACGTGTTGATTCAGGCCGACAAGTTGGAACGGCACTAGCGGCCAGGACGGAAGCGGGACCACTCGATCCCCAGCTTCCGCATCCGGGCGCGAAGGGTGTGGGGGTTGAGATCGAGCAGTCGTGCGGCGCCCTGGCTGCCCTCGATCCTTCCACCAGTCGCCCGCAGGGCCTGGATGATGTGGCGCCGCATTGCGTCGTCCAGCGGAAGGATCTCGTCGGGGCGCTCCCGCGGGGCGGCTGGTAGCGCATCGGTCTTGCCCGGCGGTCCCCATAGAGCGCGGCGGATGTCGAGCGCCTTTCCGTCTCCCAGGATCGCCGCCCGCTCGATCACCGTCGCCAGCTCTCGCACGTTGCCCGGCCAGGGATAATCCACCAGCAGCTCGATATCGTGCGGAGCCGGCGCCAGCGGATGCCCCCCGAGCCGCATGCCCGCCCGCCAGGCAAAGTGGGCCGCAAGCGCCGGCAGGTCCTCCAGGCGGTCGCGCAGCGCCGGGAGGTGGAGCGGGAACACCCCGATGCGATACCAGAGATCCTCGCGGAAGCTCCCCTCCGCGACTCGCTCGCGCAGGTCGCGGTGGGTCGCAGCGACGATCCGGACATCTACCTGCAGGGTCCGCTGCCCGCCCACCCGCTCGTAGGTACCGTCCTGCAGAATCCGGAGCAGCCGCACTTGCGCGTCGAGCGGGAGCTCGGCGATCTCGTCGAGGAACAGCGTCCCGCCATCGGCCCGCTCGAACCAGCCCTTCCGTTCCGCCACCGCGCCGGTGAAGCTCCCGCGCACGTGCCCGAAGAGCTCCGAGTCGACCAGGCCGGGCGGAATGGCGCCGCAGTTCACCCGGACGACCGGCCCATCGGCGCGGCGCGAGCGGGCGTGAATGGCGCGGGCGATGACCTCCTTGCCGGTCCCGGTCTCGCCCAGCAGCAGGACCGGGGCGTCGGTTCGGGCCACCTGCTCGACTCGTTCCATCACCTGCCGGAGGCCGGCATCGGCCCCCACGATTGTATCGGCGATGGTGTCGCGGGCCAGGCGTGACAACAACGCCCGCCGGTCAGCCTCGAGCGCCTCGCGCAGTCGCACCAGTTCATGCCAGCGGCCATCGTTCACCAGCGCTACCGCGCAGGGCTCGAGCAGCCGGCCCAGCAGCGATTCGTGCTCGGGCGCGAACTGGCGCGGCGGCGCGACCGCCGCGACCAGGACTCCGATTGGGCGCTCACCATCGAGCAGAGGCCCCGCCAGGACGTCGGCCCAGATTCCTCTCGGCGCGATCACTGCCGCGAGCGGGGGACCGGTTGGGCGACCACCCCGGAGAACCGCCCCGCGCCGGCCCCAGGCCAGCAACTCGTCCACCTGCTCCGTGGTGCACTCGGTGCGCTCGACGGCGCCGGGCACCCTCGGCTGGCCGTTGCCCGCGCTAATGGTCTCGAGCCGTCGCCGGTCCGCGTCGATCCGGCGGAGCAACAGGACGTCAGCGGGCAGGCGAGATCCCACCAGCCTGGTGATGTGCTCGAAGGCGTCCTCGATAGCCAGGTGGCGACAGGCCTCGCGCCAGACATTGAGCATGAGCTCCATAGCCATAGCCACCGCGCCGGGTTGAGAGGACCGTACTATATCACGGAGACACCAACCCCGCTATCAAATACGATAGCCTGACCCGTGGTATTGCACGGACCAACCTCGGCCACTGCCAGGCCAGCAGCCGTAACCAACAGCGCCACAATGAGTTGTCGGCGAGCAGTGCGTCGGCACGGCGCCTGCCACGAGTAGCGGGCCACCGACTTCGAGGCGGTCCATGCCCGCTCGATCGCAGGCGAACGACGCCGGCCCGGCGACGATCGATCCTTACGACCTGGTAGTCGTGGCTCCCGATCCCTTGTGCGCCGAGGCACCGCCCGCTGCCTTGGCCGCGCGACTCACGAGTCCGGGCAGCTTTTTCGTGCGCAGCCATTTCGCGGTGCCCCGGCTCGACGCCGGAGGTCATCGGATCGAAGTCGCCGGAGCAGTCGCGCGATCGCTCTCCTTGTCCGTTGTCGACCTTCGCCGGCTGGGCCTGGTGAGCGTCGACGCGACCCTCGAATGCGCGGGCAACGGGCGGTCCGGCCTCACGCCGCCACCGCCGGGCGAGCTCTGGGGATTCGGGGCCGTCAGCACGGCCCGCTGGACCGGTGTCCCCCTGGCACGAGTGCTGGAGAGCGCGGGACTCCTCAGCAGTGCCGTCGAGATCCTGATCGAAGGAGCCGACGCCGGGCGTCCAGCGAATGCGTCGGGGACGCTCCATTTCGCCCGCGCGCTCCCTCGCGCCCAGGCGATTGCGCCCGAAACCCTGCTCACGCTGGAGATGAACGGCAGCCCGCTGGTCCCGGTGCATGGCGCCCCGGTACGCCTGGTGGTGCCCGGATGGTATGGGATGGCCAGCGTCAAATGGGTGGAGCGCATCGTGGCCCTCCCCGAGTCGTACCGCGGGTATTTCCAAACTCGGCGCTACGTCTATCAGGCCTCCGAGCCGGGTCTCAGCGCCCCGGTGCAGCGAATGCGGGTGAAATCGATCATCACCTCCCCGTCCGACCGTAGCATCCTTACTCGCGGCGCTGTCGGCGTCCGCGGCTGGGCCTGGTCGGGCGCCGGCCCGGTAACCCGGGTGGAGGTGGCGATCGGCGGCGGAGACTGGCGGGAAGCGCGCCTGCTGTCTCAGCCGCAGCCATACGCCTGGCGCGGGTTCGAGCTCGAGTGGGAGGCTACTCCCGGGCGGCACGCCTTACGAGCGCGGGCCACCGACGCGTCCGGAACGGTCCAGCCGGACACGGCGGAGCCGAACCGGCTGGGCTACGGCAACAACGCGATTCGAACCCTGACGGTGGAGGTGCATTGACTGGTCGCGGCCGACGCAGGAGCACCCCGGCGTGAGCATCCGCGTGGAGCACCTCAGCAAACGATTCGGCGAGCACGTGGCGGTGGACGCTGTCTCGTTCGAAGTGCAGACCGGCGAGCTCGTGGCCCTGCTCGGGCCTTCCGGCGGCGGCAAGAGCACGATTCTGCGGATCATCGCGGGTCTCGAGCCGGCCGATCAGGGAACGGTTCGGGTCGACGGCGCAGAGGTCGATCATCTCCGAGCCCGGGACCGCCGGGTGGGCTTCGTGTTTCAGCACTACGCCCTGTTCCGCCATC
Source organism: Gemmatimonadales bacterium (assembly GCA_044866195.1). Lineage (GTDB taxonomy): Bacteria > Gemmatimonadota > Gemmatimonadetes > Gemmatimonadales > GWC2-71-9 > DASQPE01. The sequence continues at coordinate 182 of JBIOTT010000037.1, read as the reverse complement.
TCAGCGTGTGGGAGAACGTCGCCTTCGGGCTTCGGGTCCAGAAGGTGCCCCGGGCGGAAGCCGACGCGCGGGTCGGCGAGCTGCTCGGGCTCGTGGGGTTGGAATCGCTGGGTCAGCGGCGGCCGGCACAGCTCTCCGGGGGCCAGCGGCAGCGGGTCGCCCTCGCCCGCGCTCTCGCGCCC
>JBIOTT010000036.1:0-21798 GCA_044866195.1 Gemmatimonadales bacterium | reverse complement strand
ATGAGCGCTGCCCTGATTCGGGGGCTGTTGCGGGCGCAAGCCTGATTTTTTTGAGGCGCGACCTAACAGCGTAATACGATATGACGCAATTAGGTATTGATCGCGCCGCTGGGAACAGGTCGACCTGACGCGAGGAACTGATGAACCGAGTCCTGCTGATTCTGGTTGCAGTTGGGGGTGTCACGGTGATCACATCGAGTCACGGCAAATCGGCGCCGCCGGTCAGTGCTCCCAATGAGGCGTCGGCCGGCGCGCCACGGGTCGACGGCCGCTTTGTAAACCACGTGGAACCGTCTGAACGTCCCAGCCTGAGGGTGACTGCCGAGCTGTGGGCACGAAAGCTCTGGACTTCACTGGTGCCCCGACCGGGTGCCGCGCCGTTGGTTCGCTACGACCGTGCAGCCATGGAGATCAGTCCGAGCCTCACCTGGATCGGCCACTCGACGTTCCTGGTGCGGATGGACGGTGTCACGTTCCTCACCGACCCGATGTTCTCCGACCGCGCAGGGCCGGTTTCCTTCGCCGGGCCACGGCGCGCGGTGCCGCCTGGCGTACCGCTGGGCTCGCTGCCGCGGCCGGACTTCGTGCTCCTGTCCCATGATCACTACGATCACGCCGATCGTCCTACCGTGCAGCGGCTGGCCCGGCAGGGGGTGCGCTTCGTGGTGCCTCTCGGTCTGGGGCAATGGATCCGGAACGCCGGCGGGAAGGCGATCGAGCTCGACTGGGGGCAACGGGTGGAGATGGACGGGGTGACCATCGATTGCGTGCCGGCCCAGCACTTCTCCGGTCGCTCGCTGAGAGATGGAGGAGAGAGTCTGTGGGCAGGATGGATAGTCAGCGGACCGACTCGTCGCTTCTACCACGCGGGTGACACCGGCTATTCGGCGGACTTTACCGCCATCGGCCAGCGGTTCGGCCATATCGATCTCGCCGCCGTGCCGATCGGCGCCTATCGGCCGGAGGGGATGATGCATTACGTGCACACCACCCCGGAGGAGGCGCTCCGTCTCGCGCTCGACGTGCGCGCGCGACGTGTCGTCGCCATGCACTTCGGCACGTTCGATCTGGCAGATGAGCCGCTGGACGAGCCCCCGCGTCGATTCCGGAGCGAGGCGGAGCGACTGGGCCTGGGGCCCGACCGGACCTGGGTCCTGCAAATCGGAGAGACGCGCCAATGGTAGGGAGAACCGCACTGCAAGTCGCGACCGCAGTTCTCGGCATCATCCCGGTGGTCACCGGTCTGATTGGACTCCGCGGTGTCAACGATCCGCTCTATGCGCCAGTGAGTACGCCCCACGCCGTGCTCCTCGACACCAATCTCCGCTTCTTCAGCGGCCTCTGGTTGGGCCTCGGGCTCGCGCTCCTGGCTGGTCCCGTCCATCGAGCGACAGACGACGCTGTTTCGCGCGATCTGGGCCGCCATCTTCGTCGGTGGGATCGGCCGAGCGTTTTCGATGGTCTCAGCGGGCACTCCGCCCGCGCCGTTTGTCGTCTTCACATTGTCGGAAATCGTCGGTGCGCCGCTGTTCATCTATTGGCAGCACCGAGTGGCGCAAGCGGCCTTGGCCGCTTCGCATTAAATAGGGGTTGACATGAAGTTCTTCGTCACCGGCAGCACCGGTTTGCTCGGCAACAACCTCGTTCGCGCCCTCGAAGACGCGGGCCATTCGGTCGTGGGCCTGGTCCGATCGAGCGAGAAGGGACGGCGCCTGCTTGGCGATACGCAGGCGAGGCTGGTCACGGGCGACATGCGCGACGTGAAGGCGTTTGCGCCAGCCCTCGACGGATGCGAGGTGGTGTTCCACACCGCGGCGTACTTCCGCGAGTACTATCAGCCGGGCGACCATCGACAGGCGCTCGAGGAGATCAACGTCCAGGCGACCCTGGGGTTGATGCAGGAGGCCGACCGGCGGGGCGTGCGCCGGTTCGTGCATGTCGGGTCCGCGGGGACGATCGGGGCCAACCCTGACGGCTCGCCGGGCGACGAGGAGACGCCGCCGGGGCCGCTGCAGGCGACCAACCTCTACCTCCGCAGCAAGGTCCGGGGCGATGACGCCATTCGCGGCTGGAAGCCCCCGCACGGCATGGAGGTCATCGAGATTCTGCCGGGCTGGATGTGGGGGCCCGGCGATGCAGCGCCGACTTCAGCTGGACAGATGGCCCTCGATTTTCTGGCGCGCAGAATTCCCGGGATAGCCGACGGTGGCATCAGCGTGGTCGACGCGCGCGACGTCGCTGCAGCAATGATCGCCGCCAGCGAACGTGCGCGAGCGGGCGAACGGTATATCGTCGGCGGCGAGTACCGGAGCATGGCACAGATCATGGAGGGTCTGGCGCGCGCTTCGGGCGTACCGGCGCCGACCCGCAAGCTGCCCCATGCGCTGCTCATGACGCTCGCGTTGGTGGTCGAACTGTACGCTCGGCTCACCGGGCGCCCCGCGCTGATCACGCGCCAGGGCTTGCGGGTCATGCATGCGAAGCACCGGATCAGCTCGCGCAAGGCCGAGCGCGAGCTCGGAGCCCGCTTCAGGCCCTTCGACCAGACGCTTCGGGACGTTGTGGGGTGGTATCGCGCGCATCCGAAGGCCCCGGCGGAGCGTGCGCCGGAAGCGCCGCCGACGGCCGCTGCGGAGGGTGTATGAGTCACGAGTCTCGTCGCATGGCCGGGATTCTTCTGGTGGTGCTGCCGACTGTGATGTACGGCGGCGTGAGCATCCTCGGCCTGCTGGTCAATGATCCTGGGTACATGCAGAACCCGCTGCGCCAGGATCTCTGGCGGGCGGGTCACGCCCACGCCGGCGTGCTCCTGGTGCTCTCGCTGGTGGCTTTGCGCTACGTCGACGAGGCGAATCTCACCGCGCAGCTCAAGTGGGTCGTGCGGCTTGCCATCCCATCAGCCGCCATCCTGTTGCCGAGCGCATTCTTCCTTTCCGTGCTCCGGGCCGATGCCGCGGCCCCAACGGGCTGATTCGGCTCGCCTATTTTGGCGCAGTGGTGCTGGCAGCCGGGGTTCTCTTGCTCGGCGTTGGCCTGCTGCGGAGGGGCGGATAGGCGGACAGGCGGACAGGCGGAACGTACCTTCCAACCTCATGGCAACGGCAACGCTCTCGAAGCACACGCTCCCGGGTGCCCTGGGTGAAATCCTGGTCGATGTGCGGGCCGCGGGCCGAGCCAGTCCGCGGCCGGCCGTCCTCATTGTTCACGGCTTCAAAGGGTTCAAGGACTGGGGGATGTTTCCGCCGCTGGCCGACCGGCTGGCGCAGGCGGGCTTTGTCGCCTTGGCGCCAAACTTGAGCGGGAGCGGCGTGAACGACTCCGGCGACTTCGCCTGGCCCGAGCGGTTCGGCCACAACACGTTTTCGGCCGAGCTGGCCGACCTCGCGACCGTGCTGGACGCGCTGGCGGCGGGTGCGCTCGGCGTCGCCGCACCGAGCCGGATCGGACTCGTGGGGCACTCCCGCGGCGGCGGCGTGGCGGTGCTACAGGCCGCGCGCGATCCACGGGTGCGGGCACTGGTGACCTGGGCCGCGATCTCGACCGTGCAGCGATGGCCGGACGAATCCGAGCAGGCTCGCTGGCGCGCCAGCGGCAAGCTGGACGTGGTGAACACCCGGACCGGCCAGGTTCTCCCGCTCTACCCCGACGTGCTGGACGATGTCGAGCGCGGCGCCGCCGGGCCACTGGACATTCCGGGCGCCGCCGCAAGCATCGCGGTGCCCTGGCTCATCGTGCATGGGACCGCCGACCCGAGCGTAGGCATCGCCGAGGGCGAGCGCCTGGCGCAGCTGGCCGTGCCAGGGACTTCCCGGTTCCTGCCGGTCGAAGGCGCTGAGCACACGTTCGGCGCGGCGCACCCGTGGCGAGGATCAACGCCAGCGCTCGATCTGGTAATCAAAGAGACGGTCGGGTGGCTGTCTCGTCACCTGCTGTGAGCCTGGCCGGCAGGACCTGCCTCGTCACTGGTGCCAACCGGGGCATCGGCCTGGCGACGGCGCGTGGTCTGGCCGCACTCGGTGCCCGGGTGGTGCTCGTCGCCCGCGACCAAGCCGCCGGCGAGGCGGCCGCCGCTCAAGTCCGCCGAGCCACCGGAAACGAGGCGGTCGATGTCCTGGTGGCGGATCTGTCCTCCCAGGCCTCGATCCGCGCGCTGGCGGAGCAAGTTCTGACCCGGTACCGCCGACTTCACGTTCTGGTGAACAATGCCGGCGTCATCACCCGGCGGCGCATGCTGACGGTCGACGGAATCGAGACCCAGTTCGCGGTCAACCATCTCGCCTACTTTCTGGTCACGAACCTGCTGCTCGATCGCATCAGGATCTCGGCGCCCGCCAGAATCGTCGTGGTCGCCTCGGATGCGCACTGGACCCACCGGCTCGACTTCGACGATCTGCAGCTCGCGCGCCGCTGGCGTCCGGTGCGCGCGTATTCTCAAACCAAGCTGGCGAATGTGCTGTTTGCGTACGAGCTCGCCCGCCGGGTCGCCGGCACCGGCGTTACGGTGAACTGCGTCCATCCGGGCGGGATTGGCACCAGGCTGCTGGCGAGTGCCTTTCCGTGGCCGGCCATCTCGACACCGCTGGTTTACCGCTTCGCCGGCACGCCGGCACAGGGGGCCGACACGCCGATCTGGCTGGCGACCGCGCCGGAGGTCGAGGAGGCGACGGGGAAGTATTTCGTCAAACGGAAGATGGTGCCTTCGAGCGCCGCCACGTACGACCTGGTCGCCGCCCGCCGGCTCTGGGACGAGAGCGCTCGACTCACCGGGCTCTAAACCACCGCAGCCTCGAGAAGCTCGACTTCGCCCGCGTCGGCATCGAGCCGAGCCGGCACCCCGATCGGCAGGGTCCACTGCTGCTCCACGTGTCCGATGGGGAATCCGTACGCGGCCGGGATACCCAGCGGGGCGACATAGTGCTCCAGCACCTCGTCGAAGCCGAGCGCGCCATCGTCGGTGCCCTTTCGCATCTCGGTAAACTGGCCCACGATGAGGCCGGCAATCCGCTGAAGCACTCCGGCAAGCCGCAGATGCGAGAGAGCGCGGTCCACCCGGTAGAGGTCCTCGCCGACGTCCTCGAGAAACAACAGCGCGCCGTCCAGTTCCGGGAGCCAGGGCGTGCCCACCAGGCACTGGATCAGAGACAGATTGCCGCCGATCAGCGGGCCTTCCGCCCGGCCCGGGCTGATCGTGACGATCCGGGGAGCGCGCGGCACCAGGACGTCTGCGGGCGCCTCCAGCTGTTCCAGCACTCCCGCTGGCTCGGCGCACCCGAGGACCCGGGTGAAATGCCGGCGGGAGAAGGCCGGCATCGGCTGGCGAGCCGTGGGCCCGTGATAGGTCACGACGCCGGCAGCGCCGGTCACCGCGAGCAGGAGAGCTGTGACATCGGAAAAGCCGATCAACGGCTTGGGCCTGCGCTCGAGCGCGGCATAGTCCACCCGATCGAGGATGCGGGTGAGGCCATACCCCCCTCGCAGGCACCATACCGCATCAATCGAGGGATCGCGCAGCGCCGAGTCGAGATCGGCCAGCCGCTCGGCGTCGGTTCCGCCCAGGTAGCCGTGGCGCCGCGCCGCGTGGGGCCCCAGCACCGGCTGATGCCCAAGCTCGCGGCAGAGCTCAGCCGCGCGGGTGAGCTCGTCCCGCTCGAGCAAGGGCCCCGACGGCGCGACCAGGGCAATGCGATTCCCCGATGTGAGGCGCGGCGGCCGCACCACGGCTTTTGACCCCATCGTCACCCCCTCTTTAGATTCAGCTGCCGTAGCTGGAATCACACTCTTCTGCACAGGAGAACGGCAGTGCGCGCTTCGCAGCCCGCGTTGCTCGCCGCCGGCCGAGTGATCTCCGACATGCGGGATGCAATGGTCACCCAGTGGGCCGATTGGGTGGGTGACCGCATCACCGCCGCTTCCACGATACCGCGCACGACGGTCGAGCGGGAGTTTCGGCTCATCGTCGATACCATGATCGCAATGGTGGGTCCGCTTCGCCGAGAGGCGAGGGTGATCTGGACCCGCGTGGGCGAACATTACGGAAGGGTCGCCGCCGCTCGAGGGCTCGCCGCCGGCGAGGTCGTGGAGGAGCTGCAGTACCTCCGCGAGTTGCTCATCCGGAACCTGGCACACGCATTCATTTCGATGCGGCCGCGCCAGGCGCTTGCCATTGTGCTGCGGCTCAACCGGGTGCTTGACAAGGGCATCGCGGTGGCCGTGGTAGGCTACACGGACGCGCTGGTGGCCACCCTGTTTGCCCAGAACGGCGTGCCCGGTTCCAGCAGCGAATACGACGCGAACGAGATCGACCGCCAGCTCCGGACGCTCGAGGCTGAGCTCGCCGGCCTGGTCCAGGCGCGGAAGCGTTAGCGCGCATTCCCGCCTCGGATGAGTCTCGCGTCACTGTGGCCTGCCCTGCCCTGGCTGGGTCCTCTCCTCGCCCTCACTCGATTCGCGCGCCGCGGCCCCGACCTTACCCGATTCCCGCCCGCCTCGGGACGCCTGATGAGCGTCATCGTTCCCGCGCGGAACGAGGCCGCCACTATCGAGACCGTCATGCGCTCGGTACTGGCAAGCAGTTACCAGCCGCTCGAGCTGATCGTGGTGGACGACCGATCCACCGACCGGACGGCGGCACTCGCCGAGCTGGTGGCGCGCGACGATGCGCGAGCGCGGCTGGTGCGGGGAGGCGAGCTTCCGCCCGGCTGGTTCGGGAAGCAGTGGGCTTGCCTGCAGGGATATCGGGCGGCCCGCGGCGAGCTGCTGGTGTTCACCGACGCCGACACGACGCACGGGGCTGAGCTGCTTGGCCGCGCTGCCGGGGCGCTGGAGGCGACCGGGGCCGATCTGCTCACCGTTGCGACCCGCCAGCAATGCGAAACGTTTTGGGAGCGCGTGGTCATGCCCCAGATCTGGATCCTGCTGGGATTCCGCTATCACCCCCGCACGGTGAGTCGGGCGCGGCGGCCGCGCGACGTGATCGCCAACGGCCAGTTCATTCTGTTTCCGCGCGGCGCATACGAGGCGATCGGCACGCACGAGGCTGTCCGCCAGGAGGTGGCGGAAGATCTCGCGCTGGCGCAGGTGATCGTCCGGAGTGGCCGTCGAATCTTGATGGCCCATGCAGAGCCGCTCATCAGCACCCGGATGTATCACAGCCTGGGGCACCTGATCGAAGGTTGGTCGAAGAACATCTATTTGGGCGGGCGTCGGACGTTCCCGGACGAGCCAGTCAGACGCGCCCTGGTGCCCGTCATGCTCGGCAGCGCCATGCTGTTCTGGCTGGTCCCACCACTGTTCGGGCTGGCGGCGTTGCTGGGACTCCTGCCCGCGGCTGGCTGGGTGCTCGCCGCGGTGGTGCTGTCAGCTGGATTCTGGATGCTGGTTTCGGTCGGGATGGGTATCCCGCCGCTGTATGGTCTCGCGTATCCGCTGGGCGCGCTGATGGGACTCTACATCGTGCTACGGTCGGCCGGGCGGGGCGCGCGTAAGGTCGAATGGAAGGGCCGGGTGTACGATGTCCGCCCGCAGGCCCCCTGATCAGCGACGCTCGAACGACAGCTGCTGAGCTGGAATACCGCCGCCGAGCAACCGGCCCTGCGGATCGATCCGGAGGCGGAACTCCACCCGGCCGAGAGCGAGCGCCACGGAATCCGCCCCCAATCGCGAGACCGTTCCCACCACGGTAGCGCCGCCCCCCTGCGAGGAACTCCCGCTGAGGTTGAAGAAGGCCAGGCGCACGGAGTCCGTCCCCAGCACCGCTGCGCGGCGAATCGCCTGCTCCAATAGCCCGAATGACAAGTTGAGGTACGGAACGGCGCCCGGCCGGGTGGCGAGCACGCGGGTCTCCAGTCCGTGGCCTGTCACGTCGTCTACCGATACACTGTCGCCGCGGAAGATGACCCTGGTCTGTTGCGCGACCCGCGCCTTCTCGGCGCTGCTGGGCGCGACGTCCCGGACCGTCACCTCGACCAGGGGAATGGTGGCATCCGGCGCGATGACGGCGCGGTAGGTCTCGGTTTTCTTGGCGCCACGGAACGCCAGCGTGCCGCGAAGCTCGGTGTCGGTGCGGTCGAGCTGCTCGGTCGCGACTGTATCCCGCCCGTGAAAGACGACGAAGCTGCTCTTGGCTGAGGTCTGCCCGGCTACCGTGGCTGGCGCCGCTGCCAGCAAGAGCGGCGCAAAGAACAGTGTACGCATGGGACGAGCATCGTAGCCGTCCCCCCTCCCGCAGGCAAGTTCGCGACACCGCCCGCGCGCGAATGGTGCCGGAGAGTCCGCGGCAGGACCCGAACGTGGAGCGTCCCTACCGGGAGCCCCTCGCGTGGTCATCGCCGGCACCCTCGCCGCGCTGCATCGGCTGGAAGACCTGCCGGAGCTGGTCCTTGCTCTCGGGCATGAGCCGGTGTGGGAGGAGCTGCCACTGCCTGGCTGGCTCGAGCTGGCGGTCGAAACGTCGCCGGTGGCCCGGGCTGCGGTGGTGGGCCGGGCTGGGGAGTTCAAGTGGTTCGGTGTCGAAGCGGTCGATCCGGCTGCAGGCGCCCGGGCCATCGCCCGGCGGCTCATAGCGCGGGGCCGAGTCGGCGGGGTCCTGGCGCTGAGCCGGCCGCAGCAGGCGCTGGCGATCGCCATCGCATTCGCCGACGCTCCTTGCATCGAGTGCGCGCTGGAGCAGCCCGATCGCCTGACGCTGACCCGGCTCGAGCGGCTGCGGTGCGCGCCGGTGGCCGGAACGCTCGGGTTTGCCGCGCGGGCCGCCGACGCGCTGGGAGCCGAGGCGGTCGGGCGGCGGTTCTTCCGCCGGTTTCAGGCCGTGCTCGAGGGCATGAGCGGCGCGCTGCCGCGTACCTGTCCGCCCGACGACCGGCACGCCTGGGCTCTGCTGCAGCTGACCCGGGTGCTCTTTCTCTACTTCGTCCAGAGCAAGGGGTGGCTGGATGGCTCGCCAGATTTTCTGGCCCGTGAGGTGGACCGCTGCCTCGGTCGGGGCCGGCGGCTGCAGCGCGATCTGCTGCGCCCGCTCTTTTTCGGGACCCTGAACCGTCCCGCCGGGCAGCGGAGCCGGCTCACCCGGGCGCTGGGCCGGATTCCGTTCCTCAACGGCGGGCTCTTCGAGCCTCATCCGCTCGAGCGGCGCTGGCCGGCCGATCTCCCGAATGCCGTGTGGCGCGAGGCGTTCGATTCGCTGTTCGAGCGGTTCGACTTCACGGCCGACGAGGCCGGTCGGCCGGGCCTGGTCGCACCGGACATGCTGGGGCGGGTGTTCGAGGGCGTGATGGAGCCGGGACTACGCCGCCGAAGCGGCACCTTCTACACCCCGGCGCCGCTGGTGCTGAGCCTGGTCCGGGCCGGGCTGATCGCGGTCCTCGCCGACCGCCTCGGCTGCCCGGAGTCGCGGGCGGAACGCTACCTGGCCGAGCGCTCCGCGCCGGCTCGGCGGGCGTTGCGAGACATCACGGTGCTCGACCCCGCAGCGGGGTCGGGCGCGTTCCTGCTGGGCGCACTCGAGCTGCTGACGGAGCTGGAGGCGGGCGATCAGACGATTGCTGGCGTGCGGCGCCGAGTGCTGCGCCGAAGTCTCTTCGGGGTCGACCTGAACCCAGCAGCCGTCCGGCTGACGGAGCTCCGGCTCTGGCTGGCGGTGATCGCGGGCGACCGGGCGGCCGAAGCCGAATCAGTCGAGCCGCTTCCTAATCTCGATTGCCTCGTGCGCCAGGGTGACAGCCTCCTGGATCCGGCCGGTTCCTGGCCGGGTGGTCGGCTCGGATCCCCCACCGAAGCCAGGACGCTCGCGCGTCTCCGCCGGGACCTGGTGGCCGCAGTGGGACCGGACAAGCGAGCGCTCGCGCGGGAGTTGCGCCGGATGGAGGGACGCGCCTTCGCCGCGGCCCTCGATGCCGCGGAGGCCGCGCTGGACGCGGGCATCGCCGAACGGCTCGGCGACGCAAGAATGCCGACGCTCTTTGGGGAGCGCCGCGGTCTGGACGCCGCTCTGCGAGCGGAGCTCCGGCGGTTTCGCGCGGAGCGCCGGGTCGTTCGGTCGGCCCGACGTCGCTTTCGCCGCGAGGGCGAGCTGCCGTGGTTTCACTACCAGAGCCAGTTCGCCGACGTGTTCGCGCGGGGTGGTTTCGATCTCGTGGTCGGAAATCCGCCCTGGGTCCGGGCGGAGGAGCTCTCGCCCGACCGCCGCCAGCAGCTCGCCGCGCGCTATCGCTGGTGGCGGGGCGGCAGCGGGGCGGGCTTCGCCCACCGCCCCGACCTGGCGCTGGCATTTCTCGAGCGAGCCTGGGAGCTCACCCGGCCGGGCGGCGTTGTCGCGTTTCTGGTTCCAGCCAAACTCGCCACCGCGCAATACGCCGCTCGCGCCCGCCACGCGCTGGCGGCGCAAGCCACGATCCGCGCCGCGGCCGATCTTACGGCCCAACCGGAAGCGGCCTTCGACGCAACTGTGTACCCGCTGGCGTTGGTGGCCGGCAAGTCGCCGCCGCCCGAGGATCATCGGGTGCGAACCAGGCTGGCGCCCTCGCGAAGTCCGATGCCAGCGGGGGTGTTGCAGCGAGAGCTTGCGGGCGGGCGAGCCTGGCCCCTCGCTGCCGGCCCGGCGCTCGCGGCGCTTGAAGCAATGGCGGAGCATCCGCGCCTGGGCGACCGGTTCATCTGCCACCTGGGCGTGAAGACCGGCGCCAACGACCTGTTCCTCGATCCGCCTGACACCGTCGAGCCGGCACTGGTGCGCTGGGCCATCCGGGGTCGAGACCTCGCCCCCTTTCGCGCCGCGCGTGTGCGGCGGCTGCTCTGGACCTGTGATGAGACAGGGCGGCGGCTCGACCTGCTGCCAGAAGGCGCTCGGGCGTATCTCGCCCGGCATGCCCATCGGCTGCGCGCTCGGGCAGACGACGCCGGCGGCCCGGCTTGGACGCTGTTCCGAACCGCGGCGGCTGCGGCGCCCTATCGGGTCGTTTGGGCCGATCTGGCCCGCAGGCTCACGGCGGCCGCGCTGGCCGACGGCGCAGCTCGCGATCAGATCCCGCTCAATAGCTGCTATGTGGCCGTCGCCCCCGACGCCGCCACGGCTCTCCGTCTCGCCGCCTGGCTCAACTCGACCTGGGCCCGCGCGGCGGCCCGGCTGGCGGCGCCGCCCGCAGCGAACGGGTTCGGCCGCTTCACTGCCCACGTCGTGGCCGGTCTCCCCCTGCCCGACGCCGCGCTGGGCGACCCGGCGCTCAGCGACCTCGCGCTGGCCGGAGCAATGGGAGACGACGTTCAGCCCGAGCTCGATGCCCATACCGCCCGCCTCCTCGCGCTCACGCCCGCAGCAGCCGAAGCGCTGGCCGCCGCAGAGCGGCGCGCCGACCCTCGTCGCTGAGGCGCTGGTGGCGGTGCGCGAGCCGCTCACGACGGCGCTCCACCCGGGGGTGCCGGCACCGGCGCCCGCCGTGGCTGCGGCGCTGGCCCGGAGCCTGGCCCCGGCGCAGGCAGCTGATGCCGCTCCAGCATGGCTCTGGCCGGAGCAGGTTGCGTCGTTCGGTCGCGCCCTCTGGGCCATTCGGTGTTACGGGGGTGCTCTGCTGGCCGATCCAGTCGGAACCGGAAAGACCTATGTCGCGCTGGCCGTCGCGGCGGCGATCAACCGACGCCGGCCGACAGCCTGCCTGGTCCCGGCCACACTGGTCGAGCAGTGGCACGCGGTTGCCCGGCAGCTCGGGCTGAGCATCACGCTCTGGTCGCACGAGCGGGTGAGCCGAGGCACCCTGCCTCGGGAATGCGGACGCCTGGCGGTGGTGGACGAAAGCCATCATTTCCGCAATCCGGCAACCAAGCGCTACGGTCACCTGTCCGGCTGGCTGGTCGGCCGGCGTGCGCTTCTGGTCAGCGCCTCGCCAGTGGTAAACCGGCTCGCCGACTTGCAGCATCAGCTCGCCCTGACGATTCGAGACGATGCGCTCGCGCGCCACGGCGTGCCCTCGCTCGCCAGGCTGTTTCAGAGCGGCGAGGGGCATCCGGCCCTCAGCCACGTGATCGTCGCGCGGGTGCCGGCCGCGGCGCGCCGGCCCAGTCAGCGCGAACGGATCGTCGCACTCGACGATGCCACCCTTGCGCCGCTCACGGAGGCGCTCGGCGGGGTTGACCGGCTTCGCCTGTCGACTCATCCGCCGATTGCGGCCCTGGTGCGCGCGGCGCTCTGGCGCTCCGCCGCGTCCAGTCCCGCCGCTCTTCTGGCGTCGCTCGACCGCTATCGCCGCCTGCTGCTGCACGCACGCGACGCGGCTCGCGCAGGCCAGGTGCTCGACCGCCGCATGCTCCGGACGGTGACCAACGAGCTGGACGATCAACTCCTGCTCTGGGAGCTGCTCGACATCGGAGCGGCCGGATCGGAGCTGGCCATCGATGATCTCCCGGCACTGGACGAGCTCCGTACCGAGGTCGCCGCGGCGGCCGGCAAGCTGGATCCCAAGCTCGAGCGCCTCCGGGGGCTGCTAGCCGACCAGCGGTGCACGCTGGTGTTCACCTCGGCCCGCGAAACGGTGCGATATCTCCGCGACCGGCTCACGAGCGGGATAGTCGCCTGGTGCACCGGCGATCGCGCCGGCATCGGGCGGCAGGCGGCGCCCCGCCAGCTCGTGCTCGACTGGTTTCGTCCTGGCGTACTTGCGACCACCAATGGCTCGCTCGCCGTAAAGGCGCCGCGGCACCTCGTCGCCACCGACGTCGCAGCGGAGGGGCTCGATCTCCAGCGGGCGGAGCGGGTCATCCACTACGACCTCCCCTGGACGCCGGCGCGGCTGGAGCAGCGGCAAGGCCGGGCTCGCCGAGCTGGCGGGGCACATCAGGAGGTAGAGGCGGTCCGGTTCGAGCCGCCGCCGGCGGTCGAGAGCCGACTCCGTCAGCTCGCATGCCTGGCGGGGAAGCAGCGTCTGCCTCGAGCGGTGGGGTTGGACGAGTCGGGCCGGGGGCTGTGGCGCTGGCGAGCCGACGTGGCGGAGCGGTTTAGCGGAGCCGCCGCCAGGAACGGCGTCGCGCGGGTGCACAGCTCCCCCAAAGGCATTCTCGCCGGCTTCACCCTCCATACCTGGCCGGAGCTCGCGGGCGCCGAGCCTCTCGCGAGCTGGGTCCTCTGGCAGGGTGCCACGGGGGGCTGGACCGAAGATCCGGAGCTGATCTCAGACCGGCTCGATCAGGCCGCGCGGGCCGCAGCCTCGGGCAATGGTCCTGACGCGATCGAGCCGGCGCCGGCCCTGGTCGAGGCGGCCCTGGCGCAATTGACAGCGCCGATTCGGGAGCGAATGCGCCAACTCCGGCGGGCCCAGTGGCTGGATCGCCCTCCCTCCACCTCGGCCCGGACGGTCATCGCTCGGCTGCAGGTGCTGGCGCGGGCGGCGGCGCGGCGGCGCGCCGCCGATCGGCTGGCTCGACTGCAGAGCGCGTTGCGCTTTGCTGCCGGCGGCCATACGGCCGGTGAGCAAGCGCTGCTGATCCGACTGGCCGGGGCGGCGGAGAGTGAGCTGGAACAGGCAATTGCAGGCCTTCCCGCGCCGGAACCGCTGCCTGATACGCTCCACTGCCGGCTGACCGGACTGATTGTCTTCGAGCCCTAGCCTAACTGCAAGCCACAGAGGCACGGAGGCACGGAGGTGGGTCAGGCTGGTTACCCCGATCGAGATCTCGGCTCATGAGACCACTCAATACCTCCGGGCAGGACAGCGGAGCTCTGGAACCTGGGCTGACTCGGCTTGGTGCAGGCGCCTAGGCTATCATTGGGGCGGCAGCTACCTTCCCGCCATGCCGACCATCCAAACGGTTCTGTTCGACCTCGACGGCACACTCATCGATTCGGTCCAGCTGATCCTGGAGAGCTACCGACACACGCTCGCGGCTCACGGCCTCCCGCCGCTCAGCGACGACGAGTGGCTGCGAGGCGTCGGTACGCCGCTTTCGGCGCAATTCGCACCCTGGCAAGACGACCAGGGGACGATGGAGGCCATGATCGCGACCTACCGCGAGTACAACCTGGCGAACCATGACCGGATGGTGCGTGAGTTTCCCGGCGTGGTCGAAACGGTGCGCGGAGTCCGGGCGAGGGGACTCAAGACGGGCCTCGTCACCAGCAAGGCCCGACAGGGCGCCTTGCGGGGCTTGCGGCTGGTGGGCCTCGATGATGCAATGGACGTGCTGGTCTGCGCCGACGAGGTGCACAACCCCAAGCCTCATCCCGAGCCGGTTGAAAAGGCCGTACGGCTGCTCGGCGCCGATCCGGCAACCACGGTGTACGTCGGAGACAGCATCCACGACCTGCACTCGGGCCGAGCCGCAGGTGTGCGCATCGCGGCCGTGCTATGGGGTCCCTTCAGCCGGAAGCACCTCGCTCCGGCCGAGCCTGACTTCTGGCTGGAGCATCCGCGCGACCTGCTCGGGTTACTGGACTAGGACGGCCCGAACAACGGGCGTCGCCGCCTGTTCGAGCATCAGACCCCGGCGAGCAGATGCTCAGCGGCCTCGCAGCGGGGAGAGCCCCGCCGACTCCCTGATGGCCGAGGCGAACCCCGACCAATCGAACCGTTCACGCCCCTTTGCAAGAGCGGTAAGCATGTGCTCGCGCACCAGGTTCGCGAGCGGCAGCGGCGCGTGAAGCTCCTCGCCCGCCTCGAGGGCGAGCCGCATATCCTTGAGGCCGAGTGGCAACTGAAACCCGGCAGGCTCAAACGCCGTGTCCGCGATCAGCTGGCCGTAGCGCTGCACCAGCGGGCTACCGAATAGCGTCCCCGTCATTACGCCCAGAAACCGCGACGGGTCGAGCCCCGCTTTCTCCGCGGCCGCGAGTGATTCGCCCAGCATCTCGATGGTCGACGCGATCATGAAGTTGCCCAGCAGCTTGGCCAGGCTCGCGTGAGGGGCGGAATCGAGGGGGAAGGTGCCCTGGCCCACCGCAGCGAAGACCGGCGCACAGCGGTCTACGTCCCGCTGCGAACCCCCAGGGACGACCCAGAGCTGCTTGGCCGCTGCAGCCTCGGGCCGGCCGAACACCGGTGCAGCCACGAAGCCGACGCCAGCGGCAGCATGGGTCTCGACCAGTTTGCGGCAGAGCGCGAGCGAGATAGTGCTCGAACTGATGTGGATGGCGCCGGCGCGGAGACCGGCCAGCACCCCGTCCGCACCCAGCACGGTCGCTTCGACCGCGGCGTCGTCCGCCAGCATCGATACGGCGACGTCCGCCCCGTTGCAGGCAGCGGCCGGCGTCGGGGCGGGCTTCGCGCCGGAAACCTCCCGGGTCTTGGAGGCCGTGCGGTTCCAGACGCGGACTTCGAAGCCGGCCTGAACCAGGTTGCGGGCCATGGGGAGACCCATGGCGCCGAGGCCCAAGAATGCCGCTGGTATCGATGGTGCCATGAGCGTGCCCCCTATTCGCTATCCGCTATCCGCTGTCCGCTATCCGCTATCCGCTATCCGCTATCCGCTATCCGCTATCCGCTATCCGCTGCGGAAGGTAGGGCCGTCGCTTGACGCCCGCCGCGATCCGGCCCACGTTCGCTCGGGAGGCTACGATGCCCCAGATGCGGAACATTCCGCTCGCGGGAGTGACCCTGGCCGGACCCCCGGTGACAGGAGCCGACCGGGTCCTCACCCGCGACGCCATCGATTTCGTCGCCGCGCTCGCCCGGCGGTTCGGTCCCTCTCTCCGCGAGCTGCTCGCCCGGCGAGTCGAGACCCAGCAGCGGCTCGACGCCGGTGCGCTCCCCGATTTCGACCCCGAGACCGCGCCGATTCGTGAGGGGAGCTGGAGCGTCGCGCCGGCGCCACCGGACCTGGACGACCGGCGGGTCGAGATCACCGGGCCGACGGAGCCCAAGATGATGATCAACGCGCTCAACTCGGGCGCGCGGGTATTCATGGCGGACTTTGAGGACGCGCTGTCACCGCCGTGGCGCAATGTGATCCAGGGCCAGGTGAGCTGCCTGGACGCGGTGCGGCGGAGGCTCAGCCTCACGACGCCCGAGGGCAAGGCGTATCGACTAGCCGAGCGCACCGCGACGCTGGTGGTGAGGCCGCGAGGGTGGCACCTGGTCGAGCGGCACCTGCTGGTGGATGACGCCCCGGTACCGGCCAGCTTGTTCGACTTCGGGCTCTACTTCTTCCACAACGCCGCCGAGCTCCGCGCCCGCGGGAGCGGCCCGTACTTCTATCTGGCCAAGCTCGAGCATCATCTCGAGGCCCGGCTCTGGAACGACGTGTTTCTCTTCGCTCAAGCCGAGCTCGGCATCCCGCAGGGAACCATCAGGGCGACGGTGCTCATCGAAACGGTGCTGGCGGCGTTCCAGATGGACGAGATTCTCTATGAGCTCAAGGAGCACGCTGCCGGACTCAATGCCGGGCGGTGGGACTATCTCTTCAGTGTGATCAAGAAGTTCCGCTCGCGGCCGGAGTTCGTGCTTCCCGACCGGGCCCAGCTCACCATGACCGTGCCGTTCATGCGGGCGTACACCGGGCTGCTGGTCCGGACCTGTCACCGGCGCGACGCCCACGCCATCGGGGGCATGGCGGCGTTCATCCCGAGCCGCAAGCACCCCGAGATCAACGTGCAGGCGTTCGCCAGAGTCCGCGAAGACAAGGGGCGAGAGGCGTCCGACGGATTCGACGGGGCCTGGGTGGCACACCCGGACCTGGTTCCCGTGGTGGGCGAGGTGTTCGATGCGGTGCTGGGCAACCGCCCGCATCAGAAGGATCGGCAGCCGCAAGACCTCCGGATTTCGCGCCGGGACCTGCTCGATGTACGGGTGCCCGGCGGCCGCGTGACCGAAGCGGGCGTTCGCGGGGACGTGAGTGTCGGGCTCCAGTACCTCGCCGCCTGGCTCGACGGAGCGGGCGCGGTGGCGATCAACAACCTGATGGAGGACACGGCAACGGCGGAGATCGCCCGATCGCAGCTCTGGCAATGGATACGCCACAGGGCCCGCACCGAAGACGGCGCGATGATCACACTCGATCGCTGTCGGGCTGTTCTCGCTGAGGAACTGGCTCGGCTCGAGGGCTCCGGGTCGCCGGGGCGCTGGCGCGAGGCGGCGGAGTTGCTGGATCAGCTGATGAGCGCGGCGGAGTTTCCCGAGTTTCTGACGTTGCGGGCGTATGAGCGCGTCGAGTGACGCGCCATCCGCTATCCGCTATCCGCTACTATCCGCGGCGGAGGACGGCGCCGGCCCGGAAAGACGCAACCCCGACGAATGCCGGGGCTGGGCAGTTGAGCGGACAGCGGATAGCGTACTGGGGCGGCTGGGGTCGAACCAGCAACCTCCCGGTTAACAGCCGGGCGCTCTGCCGATTGAGCTACACCCCAAGGAATCACGGAACCTGAACGGGGTAAGCAGGTTACCAGCGACCGACAGCCCGGTCAAGTGGATCGCGCGCGGCAATGATCGGCTCCCGCCGGCGGAAATCTTGACCGTTATGCTGCCGAGGACTAGCCTATCCCTTCCAGTCCGCGCCCGCCCTCGCAGCCGTAAGGAGATCGGTCTCATGAAGCACCCCATCACCCTGACCATCAACGGCGTGGCGTACCCGATCGAGGTCGAGCCCCGCGCGCTGCTGGTGCATGTCCTGCGCGACGACCTCAATCTCACCGGCACCCACATCGGCTGCGACACCAGCCAGTGCGGCGCGTGCACCGTGCTGATCGAGGGTCAGGCGGTGAAGAGCTGCACCGTGCTCGCAGTGCAGGCCGACGGTCTGGCAATCACCACGATCGAAGGGCTGGGCTCGGCCGGCCAGCTGCATCCGCTGCAGGCCGCGTTCTGGGAGAAGCACGGCCTGCAGTGCGGCTTCTGCACCCCCGGCATCATCATGATGGCGACCGACCTGTTGCAGATGAACCCCGATCCAAGCGAAGCTCAGATCCGTCACGCGCTCGAGGGAAACCTGTGCCGCTGCACCGGATACCAGAACATCGTGGCCGCCATCCAGGCGGCCGCCGCCACGATGCGGGCAACCCGGCAGGAGGGGCGCATCGCCGAGTCCACCGCGGCTCAGAGCCCCGTCGGCCAGCCGGCCGCCGCCGGCGTGTAAGGAGAGCGTGCTCATGGCCACCCTGTTCGGCTCCGGCATCAAACGGCGCGAGGACCCCCGCCTCATTACCGGCACCGCGACCTACACCGACGACGTCAAGCTACCCGGCCTGACCTTCGCCGCTATTCTCCGAAGCCCATATGCGCACGCCCGGCTCAGCCGAATCGACGTATCCGCCGCGCGCAAGGCGCCCGGCGTCCTGGCGGTCTACACCGGCGGGGACATCAAGACCCGGGTGGTGCCGGTGCCGTGCGCCTGGAACCCGCCCAACTGCGAGCTGAAGACCCCGCCCCATCCCCTCCTGGCCTACGAGACGGTGCGTTACGTGGGCGACGGGGTCGCGCTGGTCGTTGCCGAGTCCCGAGCCCAGGCCCGTGACGCGATCGACCTGATCGAGGTGGACTACGATCCGCTGCCGGGTGGGGTCGATCCCGAGAAGATGACCCAGGCCAGCGCACCGCAGCTCCATGCCGACGTCCCGAACAACATTGCGTTCACCTGGGTGGTGGCCGGCGGCGACGCTGACAAGGCTTTCGCCGATGCGCCGGTCAAGGTCAAGCAGCGGATCGTGCAGCAGCGGCTGGCCCCGACTGCGATGGAGCCGCGCGCGGCCGTCGCGAGCTACAACAAGGGCACGGGCCAGCTGACGCTCTGGTGCACCAGCCAGAATCCCCACATCCACCGGTTTCTCTGCTCTGTCATGCTCAAGCTGCCGGAGCACCGGCTCCGGGTCATCGCGCCCGAGGTCGGGGGCGGCTTCGGGAGCACGATCCCGGCATATGCCGACGAGGCGCTGGTCGGCCTCGCCGCGATCGATCTGGGCCGCCCGGTGAAGTGGGCCGAGGATCGCTCCGAGAACTACAAGGCGACGATCCACGGCCGCGACCACGTCGAGTACGTGGAGATGTGCGGCACCCGGGACGGCAAGGTCACCGGGCTCCGCACGACGGTATACGCGGGCTTGGGCGCCTATGCGTCCACCGCCGGACCCGGGATCCCGACCATCCTGCACGGGCTGATCTATTCAGGCCCCTATGCGATACCGAACATTCACGGCACGGTCCGTGGCGTCTACACCAGCACGACGCCGGTCGATGCGTACCGCGGTGCTGGCCGCCCGGAGGCAACCTATCTGCTCGAACGGCTGATGGATCTGTTTGCGCACGAGGTCGGGATGAGTCCGGTCGAGGTGCGGCGCAAGAACTTCATCCCCAAGGACAAGTTCCCGTACGCCACCGCGACCGGCCTGACCTACGATTCCGGGAACTACGAAGGCGCGCTGGACAAGGCCCTCTCGCTGTTCGACCTCAAGCAGTTCCGCCAGGACCAGGCCGAGGGCCGGAAGCGCGGCCGCTACCTCGGCGTAGGGCTGGCGTCGTACGTCGAGATCTGCGGATCGGGGCCTTCCCAGGTAGCGGGTGCGATCGGCTTCGGCGGCGGGCAGTACGACTCGGCGATCGTCCGGGTGTATCCCACCGGGATGGTGCGGGTCTACATCGGCGGGAAGCCGCATGGTCAGGGGGAGGAGACCACCTTTGCCCAGATCGTGGCCGACGAGTTCGGCATCCCGGTCGAGAACGTGGAGATCGTCGCGGGTGACACGGAGTCCACCCCCCAGGGGTGGGGCACCTACGGCAGCCGCACGACGGCAGTATGCGGCTCCGCCGTCAAGATCGCGGCCCAACGGGTGAAAGAGAAAGCGAAGAGGATCGCCGCCCACTTGATGGAGGCGAACGAAGCCGATCTCGAATGGAAGGACAACCAGTTCGCGGTGAAGGGCTCGCCGGGATCGGGCAAGGCGTTCGGTGACGTGGCCCTCATGGCAAACCTCGGGTGGAACATGCCGCAGGGCGTAGAGCCGGGTCTCGAGGCGACCGCGTTCTTCGACCCCGGCAACTTCGTCTACCCGTTCGGCACCCACATTTGTACGGTCGAAGTCAACGCCGACACCGGCGAGGTCACCATCCTGCGCTACGTCTGCGTGGACGACTGCGGGCCCCACATCAACCCCATGATCGTCCAGGGACAGATTCATGGCGGGGTCATCCAGGGGCTGGGCGAGGCGCTGCAGGAGATGGTGGTGTACGACGACGACGGCCAACTGGTCACCGGCACGATGATGGACTACGCAGTGCCCAAGGCAAGCCAGATGCCGCATATCGAGACCGCATACACCGTCACGCCATCCCCGGTGAACCCGCTCGGCGTGAAGGGCACCGGCGAGGCGGGCACGATCCCGTCAGCCGCCGTGCTGGTCAGCGCGGTATGCGACGCGCTCGAGCCTCTCGGTGTTCGCCACATCGACAAGCCGCTCACTCCGGCCCGGGTCTGGGCCGCCATCCAGCAGGCGAAGGGAGGCCCCCATTGATCCCGGCCAGCTTCGAGTACACCCGCGCCGCCTCGTTGCGTGACGCGCTTGCGGCGCTGGCCAAAGGGGACGGCGCCAAGGTCCTGGCGGGCGGGCACAGTCTCATTCCGATGATGCGATTCCGGCTGGCCCAGCCTGGCCGGCTCATCGACATCGGCCGCCTGAGCGAGCTCAAGGGCGTCGCGGAGCACCGGCGGGGCGCCCGCATCGGGGCCCTCACCACCTACCGCGAGGTGCTCGAGTCGGACTTGCTCCGCGAACGGTTCCCGCTCATCGCAGAGGCGACCGACGGCATCGGCGACGTGCAGGTGCGGAACCGCGGCACCATTGGCGGCGGGCTGGCGCATGCAGACCCGGCCTCGGACATGCCGGCGGTGATGGTGGCGCTGGATGCCAGCTTCACGCTCCGCTCCAAGCGGGGCAAGCGAAGTGTGCCAGCGCGGGAATTCTTCCAGGGACCCTTTGCGACCGCTCTGGCCGAGGACGAGCTCTTCGTCGAGATCATACTGCCGCCGCTGCCGCGCGGCGCGGGCACCGCGTACGTGAGCTTCAGCCAGCCGGCGTCGGGGTACGCCTTGGCGGCCGCCGCCGCGGTCGTCGCCCGCAGCCGCAAGACGGTAAGCCACGCCGTAGTCGCGTTGAGCGGGCTGGCGGAGGTCGCGCGCCGGGTTGCGGCAGCGGATCAGCTGGTGGGCACCAAGGGCGAGCCGGACGCCGTCGCGCGGGTCGCTGCGGCCGCCCCGGAAGGCATCGAAATCCAGGGCGACGTGCACGCGCCGGCATCCTACCGCCGTCACCTCGTTACCATGGCCACCCGCGACGCTCTCACCCGGGCCCTGGAGCGGGCCAAGTAGCTTGGGCACCGTGTACGCCGTGGTGCTCGCCGCGGGAGCGGGCGAGCGCTTCGGCGGCGACAAGCTGCTGGCACCCTGGCGGGGGCGTCCCCTCCTCTGGCACGTCCTCGCCCAGCTCCGCCCCGCCCTCGAAAGCGGCGTGCTCGCAGGCGGCTGCGTTGTGGTCCCGCCGGATGCGCCAGCCCGGGCGGCTCTCGCTCGAGAGGCGGGACTGACACCGGTTCCGAACCCCACGCCCGCCGCCGGACTCGGTTCCTCGCTCCGGGTCGGTTTCGACTGGCTCACGCACCGGGTCGATGACCGCTCCGCCGCTGCCGTGATTTATCTCGGGGATCAGCCTGCGGTGCGTCCGGACGTGTTGGCACGCCTGGTCGGAGCGTGGACTCGGGGCGACGGGCTCGTGGTCCGCCCCCGGTACGCCGACGCGCCGGCCGAACCCGGCCACCCGGCTCTGGTGGACCGGTCGCTTTGGGGCCTGGCGACTGAGCTCACCGGCGACACCGGACTGGGCTCCCTGCTTGCGCCGCGGGG
>JBIOTT010000035.1:0-13807 GCA_044866195.1 Gemmatimonadales bacterium | reverse complement strand
GCGACCGGTTGTAATAGACCACTCGGCCGCGCGCGGTCACCCGCTTGACCACCGGATTGAGCTCGGCCTCCAGGCGGTAGCTGGCATACTGCTGCCAGTAGTTGGGGCCCGGCACGCCGGTCAGGGTCCGGGTGCCACGCGCGACTGCCCGGGCGAGCCACTCGGGCGTTTCCATGCGATAGCCAGTCGGAATGCCGCCGCCCGCTGCGGGCTCACCGGCCGGAGCCGCCCGCGGCGCCGGCGATGGCGCGGTGGCAGGGCGGCCCGAACTGCAGGCGGTAGCGAGAGCGAGGCCGGCACCGAGCCGGAGCCGCCCCACAGAAATGGAGGTCATAGAGGGTCGAGGATGGGCTGAAGCAACCTACGATCATGCCGGGGGCTGCGGTTTCGATTGGGGCCAGCCGCGTCGCTTCCAGCCAGGCGGGGCCCACGTCCGCCGCGCGGCGGGAGGGGGGCGGACATAGGAGGAGAACGGTAAACGGTGAACCGTAAACGGTAAACGGGAGGTCGCTGGGCTCGGGGAGCCCCCGTTCACCGTTCACTGGTTACCGTTCACGCTTCTAGCGCCGCGAGTTCATCATGGAACGCGGCCGCCGACGTGGGCCGCTGCGCCGGATCCGCCGCCAGCGCGGCCGAGATCACTTTTCCCAGAGCGGAGGGCACGCTACCGTCGGTTGCAATGGGCAGCGGATCGTCCCGCAGCATGGCGGCGGCCAGCGCGGTTGGGGTGCGGCCCTCGAACGGCGGCCGGCCGGTGACGCTCTCGTGGAGAACGACCCCGGCCGCGAACAGATCGGCTGGGACGCCGGCGGGCTCGCCGAAAAGCAGCTCGGGTGCCATGTACGCCGGCGTGCCGGGCGAGGCGGAGCCGGAGCCGGCTGCTCCAACCGCATCCCGGAGGGCAGCCACTCCGAAGTCGCTGAGCTTCAGCAGGCCCTGGGTGGTGATGAGGATGTTCTGTGGCTTCACGTCGCGGTGAAGCACGCCTCGGGCGTGAACGGCTTCGAGGGCCCGGCAGAGCTGCATCCCGAGCACCACCGCTGCGGCCGGTGGCAGACGACGCTGCGCAAGGACCCGATCCAGCGAGGTCCCTTCCACGTACTCCATTACCAGAAAGCGATCGCAGCCGTCCGCGCCGACATCGTGAGTGCGCACGACGTTCGGGTGGGTGACCCGCCGGGTGAGTCGGACTTCCTCGACCACGCGAGCCAGCTGTTGCGCATCGGTCGCGGCGGAATCGGTTCGGACCAACTTGAGCGCCACCGCTTCCTCGAGGACGCGGTCGTGCGCCTGGTAGACCACGCCCATTGCGCCGGTACCCAGACGGCGGCGCAGCTCGTAGCGTCCCGCCACCACCCGGACGGGCTCCTGCGCGGTTTCGGACGGCCGGATTGCGCCGGCGGCATCGGTTGCGGCAGGCAAGATCGTGCGCAGCACCTGGGCCTCGGCCTGCTCCGCCCGCCGCCGCTCCAGCAGGACGCCCTTCCGGGCCACGCCCCAGCGATAGCCGCCGAGCCCACCGTCGCCCCGAACCACTCGATGGCAAGGGACGATCAGCGCGACCGGATTCGTTGCGCAGGCTCGCGCGACCGCGCGAGCGGCGCCGGGCGCCCCCACCGCCTCCGCGATTTTCGCGTAGCTCCGGGTCTGGCCCGATGGAATCGCCCGGAGCGTGTTCCACACCCGTCGCTGGAACGCAGTTGCGTGGAGGTCGAGCGGGACGTCGACTCGCCGCCTCTCACCTTCGAGGTGACGCACGATCTCCCGCGCCCAGGCGCCGATACCGTCCGCATCGGCTGCGAGCTCGGCCTCAGGAAACTCGGCCCGCAGGCTGGCTTCGAGCGCCCCATCGGCGTCGCCCAATCGAACCCTGCACACACCGCGCTCGGTCGCCGCGACCAAGAGGCGGCCAACAGGTGAGTCCAGCACTACGTACCGAATAGTGGGCCCGCGCTCAGCGCGGCGATGCCCGCTGGACCGGTGGTCCATGATTCTCGTTGCGGTCATAGCTCCCTCCAGCGACAATAGTGGGGCGAGCCATAGGCGCCGGCTATCCGGATCTTGCGATCCAATTCCGACGGTGTCGTCGGGTGATAACAATCGTCGAGCTCGCCAAACGTGGGCCCGCCCGCCGCTGGGCCGTCTCCCTGGCATGATCCCCCGATCGGTTCTGGCTGTCGGCCTTCTCGCCTTCACCTTCACATTGCAGGGGTGCCGCGCGACACCGGGAGCTTCCGCCACCGATCGCGACGATCCCGCCGGCGATTTCACTCCGGTGGTGCGAGCCGAGCCGCCTCCAGGCCCGGCGCCCGAAGGTATGGTCTGGGTTCCCGGAGGTCGGTTCTGGATGGGATGTGGAGGGTGCGAGCTGGCCGATGCCGTGCCGGTCCACGCGGTCGAAATGAGCGGGTTCTGGATCGATCGGACGCCCGTCACCAACGCGGAGTTTGCCCGGTTTACCGCGGCGACCGGCTATCTGACCGTCGCCGAGCGGCCCCTCGCTGCCAAGGCGTTCCCCGACTTGCCGCCGGAGCGCCTGGCGCCGGGCTCAGTGGTCTTTTCGCCCCCCAAGCACGACCTGCCGTATCTCCGTTACCTCGATTGGTGGCGCTGGGTACCCGGCGCCAATTGGCGCCACCCCGAGGGGCCGGCCAGCGATCTCAAGGGACGGGAGGACCACCCGGTGGTCCATGTGACCTACGAGGATGCGGCGGCCTATGCCCGTTGGGCAGGCAAGCGGCTCCCCACCGAAGCGGAGTTCGAGTGGGCCGCGCGGGGCGGGCTCGACCGGAAGCGCTATGCCTGGGGCGACGAGCTCAAGCCCGGGGGACGCTGGGTGGCGAACATCTTCGAGGGGCGGTTTCCCACCCGCAACACCGGCGAAGACGGCTACGTCGGCACGTCGCCGGTCACCGCGTTTCCACCCAACCGGTTCGGGCTGAACGACATGGGTGGAAACGTGTGGCAGTGGACCAGCGACTGGTACCGGCC
The DNA here is from genome assembly GCA_044866195.1 of Gemmatimonadales bacterium. Classification (GTDB taxonomy): domain Bacteria; phylum Gemmatimonadota; class Gemmatimonadetes; order Gemmatimonadales; family GWC2-71-9; genus DASQPE01. The sequence goes on along the minus strand of JBIOTT010000035.1, from coordinate 10,816 downwards.
CGACTGGTACGCCCGACTTGCTGCCGCCGGCGTAGCCCGCAACCCGGCCGGCCCGCCAGCCAGCCGCGACCCCTCGCACCCCGACGCGCCGACCCGGGTCATCCGGGGCGGCTCGTTCCTCTGCAGCGACCAGTTCTGCACTCGCTATCTGGTCGGGAGCCGCGGTCGAGGTGAGGCGAGCACCGGATCCTCCAACCTTGGCTTCCGGCTGGTGCGATCGAAGTAACGGGGTTGGCCCTCGCTGGCCGGCCAGGCCGCGGTTAGGCTTCGCGCATGAGCCCCCTCCCGGATCCCGCAACGGGTCGCGGCGGCGCCGCGGCCGTCCGAGTACCTGCCGAAGAAAGCCGACTTGCTACCGACGTGCTCACCGAGCTGGGCCGCGTCGTGGTTGGCCAGCGCACGCTGCTCGAGCGGCTGCTGATCGGCCTCCTGGCCGATGGGCACGTCCTGCTCGAGGGTGTCCCCGGTCTCGCCAAGACCCTGGCTGTCCGTACCCTTGCCGCGATCGTGTCGGGAGAATTCCGCCGGATTCAGTTCACGCCCGATCTCCTGCCCGCCGATCTCATCGGGACTCAGATCTACAACCAGCGGAGCGGCGAGTTCACGGTCCAGCAGGGACCGATCTTTACCAACATCCTGCTGGCCGACGAGATCAATCGAGCGCCCGCGAAGGTGCAGAGCGCCCTGCTCGAGGCAATGCAGGAAAAGCAGGTGACCATCGGAGGACAGAGCCTCCCGTTGCCCGATCTGTTTCTGGTGCTCGCGACCCAGAATCCGATTGAGCACGAGGGCACCTATCCATTGCCCGAGGCACAGGTGGACCGCTTCATGTTCAAGCTGGTCGTCACCTATCCTGCCCGGGAGGAAGAGAGCGAGATTCTCGATCGAATGACGTCGGGACCGGAGCCGACGGCCGCTCCGGTGCTGGACTCCGCGCGGGTGCTGCACGCCCGCCGGTTGGTGCAGGAGGTGTACGTCGACGACCGGGTGAAGGGGTACGTGCTGGACCTGATCGGCGCGACCCGCGATCCCGGCGCGGTGGGGCTCAGCGAGCTGCGGCCGCTGGTGGAGTACGGCGCATCTCCCCGCGCCGGCATCTTCCTGCTTCGAGCGGCAAAAACCCACGCGTTCCTTGCGGGCAGAGCGTATGTGACGCCCGAGGACGTGAAAGCGCTCGCACTCGATACCCTGCGCCATCGCGTCATCCTCACCTATCGGGCCGATGCCGATGGGGTGACCCCCGACATTCTGCTCGAGCGCCTGCTGGCCGCCACGCCGGTGCCGTGAACCCGGACCAGGTGGCCGCCGAGGTGCGGCGGATCGAGATCACGACCCGGCACTTGGTGCGGGACATCGTCGCAGGAGAATATTCCAGCGCCTTTCGGGGTCGCGGGGTCGAGTTCGCCGAAGTCCGCGAGTATCAGCCTGGCGATGACGTCCGCACCATCGACTGGAACGTGACGGCCCGGCTCGGCACCGCCTACGTGAAGCGCTTCCTCGAGGAGCGCGAGCTCACCGTGCTCTTCGTCGTCGACTACAGCGCGTCCGGCGCCTTCGGCAGCAGCCGGCGCACCAAGCGCGACTTGGCGACCGAGGTCTGCGCGGTCATCGCGCTCGCCGCGGCCCGGAGCAACGACCGGGTGGGCGCCGCGTTCTTTACCGACCGGCTCGAGCGCTACTTGCCGCCCCGCAAGGGGCGGCGCCAGGTATTGCGGGTCATCAGCGAGCTCCTGGCACACCAGCCGGCGGCGCGGGGCACTGACCTCGCCGGCAGCCTGCACGCGCTCGAGCCGTTGCTCCGCCGCCGGTCGGTGCTGTTTGTCGTCTCTGACTTCGTCGCCGATGGCTGGCGCCCGGTCCTCGGCCGGCTCGCACGACGGCACGACGTCATCGCCGTACAGCTGGTGGATCCGCGCGAGCGCGACCTGCCCGACGTCGGGCTGGTGGCCCTACAGGACGCGGAGACCGACGACTGGCACTGGGTGGATACCGGCAGCCCGGTGGTGCGGGCGCACCTGCGGCGGCGGGCACAGGAATTCGACGTCCAACTGGAGCGGGCGGTGCGGGAAAGCCGGGCCGATCTCCTTCGTCTCGACGCGGCCGAAGCCTACGGCGAGGCGCTCATCGCGTTCTTCCGCCGCAGAGAGCGGATGCAGTGGCGCTAGACGATCAGCGCGAGGCCAGCGCTTTCCGCGCCGCGGCCAGCGCGGGCCGATCGCCGTCTCCGACCGAGAGCAGCTTTTCGAGCTCTCGGTAGCGCAGCCGCGCAGCTGCCCGGTCGCCGGTGAGCTCAGCAGCCCGCGCCGCACCGAACAGCGACCGCGCCCGATTGGGTTGGCGGGCAAGCGAGGCCTCGTAGGCGCGACGCGCCTCGGCCGGACGGGCCAGCTCCAGCAGGAGGTCGCCATAAAGCTCTCGCGCCGGCAGCAGAGCGCCCGGAGTGACCGGGTGCTTCGGGGTCACGTCCTCCAGCTCGGCCGCCGCTCTCGCACCCGCAAGCGCACTGGCGGTATCGCCCGCCAGCTTGGCGAGCCATGCGGATGCAGCGAGCCGCTGTATCCGCAATTGGGTGCTCCAGTAGGTCTGGGCGCGGACGTTCGCGACCACCTGCTCGAGTTGCTGCAGGCTATCGATCTCGGCTCGCGCGGAAACTGAATCGCCGCTTCGCGCAGCGCCCAGGGCCCGGGCGAAGTGGGTGAGCCCCTCGGCCGCGCGCCAGGCAGGTGCAGGTCGCAGGGGGAGGGCCTTCGCCGCTTCCCAGCGATCCCGCTCCAGAAGGTAGCGCGCGGGGATCGCCGCGAGCGCGTAGTCGCTGGTCAGTGAATTGGGCGGGAACGTTGCCGTCACGCCTGCCGCCTGGTCGGCCACTGCCTTCGCTTCACGGTCGCGCCCTTCCTGTAGATACGCATACGCCAGGTAGTCGAGCGCGTGGCCGCGCTGATCCCACAGCGCTTGCAGGTGCTGGCGCTGCTCGAACGCGCTGGCTGCCTCGGCAGACCGGCGGTTGGAGGCGATGGACGCGTCCCAGCTGCCGATGCGAGTGTAGATGTGGGAGGGCATGTGCTGCGCGTGCGGCACCGACGGCGCGATCGCGGCGTAGTGGGAAGCAGCACCGACGCCGTCCTTTGCCAGCCCGGGCGAATCGTAGGCGTGGATCAGATAGTGGGCGAGCCCTGGATGCTGGGGATGCTGCCGGAAGAGCGGCTCGAGCATCGCCGCCGCCCGGCGCTGCCGGGCGTAGGTCGTGTCTTCCGTGTCGAGCTGTCCGACTGCCACGAGTGCCAGCGCGTCGAAGATCCTCGCCTCCTGGTCCTTGGGAAAACGCGTCGCCAGCGCCGCCATCGTGGCTTCATACGCTTCCAATCGAGCTCGGAAGTTCGATCCGTCGAAGCCGCGGTAGAACGTCGCGATCGCTTCGGCGTACCCTCGTTCGCGCGTACCGGGCGCGCTCAGCCGCACCCCGCGCTCTGCGGCTGCGAGCCCGTCCCGGCTTTCCGCGGGCGGGGGCGGCGTCCACAGCGGGTGGAGCAGGCTCATGGCCTGGCCCCAGTGTGCCATCGCACAGCCCGAGTCGGCAGCCGCCGCGTTGCTGAACGCTCGCCTCGACTCCTCGTACCAGAAGGAGTGGAGCAGGGCGACGCCCCGCTCGAAATGGCGTTGGGCCTCGGCGGTGCACGTAGTCGGGAATACCACCCGGCCCACCTGCGTGGGCACGCCGCCGTGCTGATGTTCGCCTTGAGCATGCGAAGCGGCCGGTACGACAGCCAGCGCCGTCGTGAGCCGGACTAGGTTGATGAGCCGCATGGGGCGCCTCATGGTTTGCTGACGAGACGAACGAACGGAGAACACGATACGGTCGGGTCCGCCCCCTTGCCAGGGGCCGGCCTACTGGTCGCCGGAACCCAGCCCACCTAGTGTCCAGCAATGTCCCGGCACATTTGCGGCGCACTCTGGTGCGCTCTGGCCCGCCTCGCCGGTGCAGTGGCGCTTACCCTGCTCACCCGCGTCTCCGCGCCCGCCCAGGGCCCGGGCGTCGCCGACCAGGACTTCGAGGTCACGCCCGAGCCCGGGCGAGCCCACGTGGGCGACCCGGTGTCGCTTCGCTTTCGGGTGCGACTCGACGAGCGCGACCTGCTCTACGACACCGTTCCCCGTCCGACCGCCGACCTCCCGGACGGGGTGCGCATTCTTTCGGTCGAGAAGCTGCACCGAGGGGACGATCGAATCTATACCGGACAGGCTCGGGTTGCCTTTTACCGTACCGGCCGTCAGGCAGCACCGGTCTTTGGCCTGCCCTTCATGCGCGCAGTGAAGGGCGTGACCCGCGCGACGCTGACGAGCGACAGTGCGTTCGTGGAGATCGAGCCGGTCGCGCCGGCGGGCAATCCCTCCCTCAAGGATATCAAGGAGATCGAGCGCCAGCGCGGCCCCGACCCACGCCTCGTGGCGGGGCTCCTGGGCGCTGCTGCAGTCGCCCTGGTCGGGGCGCTGCTCGGCCGGCGCCGGCGCGGCGGGCCGGCCGCGCCGGTACCCACCGACCCGTTCTCGATCGCTAGGGGCCCATACCAGACCGCTGTCGACCGACTCGACCTGATCGAGCGCGAACGCTGGCCCACCCGGGGCGAGGTTGATCGGCACTACGAGGCGGTGGCCGAGGTGCTACGGCGCTACCTGGTCGACTCCTGCGCCGTGCCCGCGCTCGAGCGCACTACCACGGAACTGATCTGGATACTGCCGCCGGCGTTGGCGGCGGGAGAGCTGCGCCGGCGCTGTGGCGAGCTTCTCGGCGAGGCCGACCTGGTGAAGTTCGCGCGCCGGCGGCCGGACCCTGCGGACGCCGCCGTCCTCCTGCGCGCCGCGCGCGACCTCCTGGCCGACTGGCATCAGGCCACAGCCGCGCCCACCCCGCAAACCAGCTATGCGCTTCGCTGAGCCCTGGTTCCTCGCCCTGCTGGTGCTCCCCATCGGATGGGGCTGGGCGCTCTGGCGCCGGCGCCGCCATCCGCCGCCCCATCTCGGCTACTCCTCGCTCGCCCTGCTCGCGACCATACCGAGGAGCGCCTGGGCGCGCTGGCAGTCCGCCCTTCCATGGCTCTTCCCGTTGGGCCTCGCGCTCCTCGTCCTGGCGCTCGCCCGGCCCCAGTCCGCGCGTCATCTCGAGGACATCCGGATCCGCTCGCGCAACCTGGTGCTCGTCCTCGACATCTCGAGCAGCATGAAGGCGGGTGACTTCCAGCCGGGCAACCGGCTCGAGGTCGCCCGGAGGGTGCTGGGTGACTTCGCGCGGCAGCGCGACGGCGATCTGCTGGGCCTGGTCATTTTCGCGGGGCGCGCATTCCTGCAAGCGCCCCTCACGCCCGACATCGACCTGGTGCAGGCGATGCTGGCCAAGGTGGACATCGGTCAGCTGCCCGATGGTACCGCGATCGGCACCGCTCTGGCAGTGGCGCTCGCGCAGGTCAAGGACCTCCCGCCCAAGGCCAGCACCATCGTCCTGGTGACTGACGGCGCCAACAACACCGGGAAACCCACGCCGTTCGTAGCGGCCGAAGCCGCCCGGGCCCTCGGCGTGCGGATCCACGCCATCGGCGTGAGCACCGCGGACACTACCGGCCGCGATCGCCGGTTCATCTGGCGCTGGGGCGGCCGTCAGGCTGACCGCCTCACCAGCTCCGACGAGGCGATCCTCAAGCGGATCGCCGAGCGCACCGGCGGACGCTACTTCCGCGCCACCGACCCCGACGCCCTCACCCGCATCATGGCGGACATCGATCCGCTCGAGCGGGTAAGCGTACGGATCGGCGAGACCCGCGACTGGCGCGAGCTGTTTCCGTATCTCCTCGTGCCTGGTGTCCTGCTCTTTTCGGCCGAGCTGGCTCTCGGGCTCGGCCGCCTGCGTACGGTGCCGTGAGCGTATGACCTTCGGCCAACCGATGCTGCTGCTGCTCCTGCTGCTCGTGCCCGCCGCTGCGATCCTTGCGCTGCGGGGCGAGCGGCGCCGGCAGGCCGCCCTGGCACGGTTCGGCACGCCGGAGCTATTGGCCCCGCTCTCCGCTGTTCCCGATCGCCGGCGCCGCGCCGTCCGGCATGCGCTCCGCCTTGCAGGGCTCACATGCCTGATCGTGGCGGCTGCGCGCCCCCAGATCGGGGAGCGTCCCGCGCTCATCCGGCGGGTCGGTCGCGACGTGCTCGTGCTGCTCGATCTTTCGCGTTCCATGAACGTGGGCGACGCTGGCGGCACCCGGATGGCCCGCGCCAAGGCGCTGCTGGCCGATATAGCCGCCGCCCGCGGTCCCGACCGGTTCGGCCTCGTCGTGTTCGGCGGCAGCGCATTTCTCCAGCTGCCGCTCACGACCGATCACGACGCCTTTCGCCGTTTCGTCGACGCGGCCAGCACCGAGAACATCGGCGATCCATCCACCGACATTTCCGCGGCGCTGGCCGCGGCCGGCGCGGCGTTCGAGCACCAGGGCGAGCCCAGCTGCCGGGCGGTGCTCGTGGTGTCGGACGGGGAGAGCGGCGAGGGTGACCTCGATGCTCCCCTCGCCCGCCTCCTGCGGGAGGATGTGCCGGTATTCGCGATCGGTCTTGGCTCAGCTGCCGGCGGACCGGTCCCCGCCGACAGCACCGAAGCGCCGGAGCCGTATCATCGCGACAACATCGGACGCGTAGTGGTTTCCCGGCTGGAAGAGGCCGACCTTCGCCGGGTCGCGGAGCGAACCGGCGGCGCCTATGCGCGATGGGACGACGCCGGCGCTATCCAAGCACTTGAGGACGGCATCGCAAGGCTGGAGGCCCGGCCGATCGCAGGGCGGAAGGCGCGCAAGCCGGCCGAGCGGTTTCAATGGCCGCTCGGAATCGCGCTCCTGCTCCTGCTGGCCGAACGGCTGGTGCCGCTCACGCCGGGGCGCCGCACGCTCGCGCCGTTGCCTATGGGTCGCGTGGCCCGTGTCGGGGTCACCGCCGGTCTACTGCTCCTCGGCGTGGCTCCGTTGGGCTGCAGTCCGGCAAGCTGGTCGGCGCGCCGAGCCGAGCGACGCTACGACGCGGGCGACTGGCACGGCGCCTACGAGGAATGGAGCCGCGCCCACCAGGCGAGCGGCACGCCGGTGTTCAGCTTCGATGCCGGCAATGCACTCTACCGGCAGAAGCACTACCGCGAGGCCACGGCGCGCTGGCGCTCGGCACTGGGGGAGCAGCGACTGAGGCAGCGGAGCTTCTATAACCTGGGCAATGCCGCCGTGCGGACCGCGGAAGATGCGACGGGAGCGGAAAAGGACTCGCTGCTCGACGGCGCGATAGCCGCCTTCGAGGAGGCGGTGCGGCTCGATCCCGCGGACCGCGATGCGAAATGGAATCTCGAGATCGCGCTCCGGCGCCGGGGCGAAAGAGCGGGTGGCAGCTCTTCCGGTCGCTCGCGCCGCGGCGATTATGGGCAGGGGAATCAGAACGTGCCCGGGTTCCAGGGGAATCCCGAAGCCGCCGTTGGCGCAATGGCGGGTGGGGGTTTCGGCTCTGGGGCAGACGGTGAATCCGTCAAGGAGTTGGACCCCACCCAGGCCCGGCAATTGCTGGATGCGGTGCAGCGCGAGCAGCTCGCAAGCCATCTTGGCCGTCGGGCGAGCCGTCCGACGCGCCAGGACAAGGACTGGTAGGCGGAACGCGAGAGTTCCGGAGGAAACTGCGATGGTCGCCCCGAGTTTTAGCCAGGCCCGCTATCGTTCGGTGCCGGCCGAGGTTCTGCTGCCCGCCGGGTGGATCACGGGCGCGTTCGTCGTGCCCGAAGACCAGAGCTTTCTCGACTTCCTCGCGCACTCCGGCGCCTTCCTCAAGCTGGTCGACGCACTCGTCCCTGGCCATCAGGACATCGCGCCGTTCTTCGCGATTCAGCGAGGGGCCGTGCAGCTCATCGTCCCCAGCGCGGACGACGACCGGGTGGTGACACCGGGCAGCATGGGCATCACGGCGCCTTGGAGCATCTCCTGCCTGTTCGAGCGCAGCGCGGTGCATGGCAGCCTCGACTTCCTGATGAACCAGCGGCTTTCCGATTTCCTGAAGCAGCAGACCGGCTTCCTGGTGATCCGGGAAGCGACCTGGACCCCCATCGGCGACGGCAGCCAGCTCCAGCGCTCCTGGCCGGTCGTGCTGGTCAACGTGCCTCAGCTCAACGGGATCTCCGAAGCGGTCGATCAGCGGGGCCGCGGGCACCCCGGCAAGCTGCCACCGTCGGAGTTCGATCTGGCCGAAGTCGGCATGGCCTCCTAGCGCTCGGACGAGGGACTAGAACCAGGTTCCGGTCCGCACGAAGCCTTCCCAGTCGCCGTTGCTGTTGACACCCTCCTCGAGCCGCACCGGCCCGATGGGGGTCCGGATCTCCAGCCCGCCGCGAATGCCTCCCAGCCACTCGCCGTCGTAGCCCGTCCCACGCCGCAGGAATCCCGGCCCTGATCCCACAGCGCCGGCCATGCCTTCTACTCGCAGAGCCACCGGTCCCACGACCGGATGTCTCACCATCAATCCGAAGAGAAGCTCCTGGAAGCCGCGTCGCTCGGTCAACCTGAGCCCCGGAAAGCCCTCGTCGCCGCCCAGCGGGAAGCTCGCCTGGAGCGGGGTCCCGCCGGAGCCCCACCCGAAGCGGACTCTGGGCTGGATCAGGAGACGCTTGATCCCGAGCCCGATAGCCGCTTCAGCTGCGGCCCGGCGGTACTCGGTGGTGACTGCACCGTCGAGCCGGAGCAGCGCGCCGTTCGGACGGCCGGCCCACTCGAGCAGCCCACGGCCGCCGAACGCCGTGCGATCGCCTTGCGGGTCATGCCACACCAGTAGCTCGGGCCCCAGCTGAAACCGCCAGCCCCGCTCGCGCTTCCGTCCGGTGCCGGCAAACAGGCGCAGCTCGCGGGTCGCGAGGGAGGGAAGCTCGCCCTCGTTCGCAAAGACCCGAATGTCCTCGATCGCACCGCTGGCCGAGAACAGCAGCGGGGAGTAGCGGTAGCTGATCGGAAACGCGTAGGTGAACGACAGGTTGACATCCTGGCGGTACTGGCCCAGGCCGATGCGGGCGCCCGCTTCGATCGGAGTTCCCAGCAGGCGGCGGTCTGCCACTCCGAACCAGAGCCGGCCGGCCATCGTGTTGTCGTACGCCGCCCCAAACGCCGCGGCTCGACGCGGAGCGGGACGCACGTCGAGCTCGAGGGCCAGGCCCGAGTCCCGCTGAGCCGGCCGGAGCCAGAGCGCCCGGTACTGCTCGAACTGCGCAAAGCGGAGCAGCCGGCTGCGCAACTCCGGCTCGTCCACCGAGTCGCTGGTGGACAGCCGAAGCGCCCGCAGGATCACCGTCTCCTCGCTCGGGCTCACGCCCGACACGGCCGCAGCTGCAAGCCGGAGCGAACGAGTGGGAGCGGGCGCTGCCCGCGCCGTGGGCAGACAGCGTGCACTGCGGAGCGCGAGACGGGCGGCGTCACGCCCCCGGCCAACCAGGGTATCGAGGGCCTCAACTCCGAAATCGAGCGTGGTGTACGGCCTGACCTCGCTCTCGACCACGACGTCCCCGGGCTCCGCCGCGGGTGCGCCGACCACCAGGAAGTCGAGCAGCTTCCCCAGCATCGTCGCCGGCGCATCGTAGTCCGGATCGGGCAGGTCGCCCGAATCGAGCAGCGACATGATCACGCGGGTCGCCCCGACTTGGCGCGCCGCGCTCACCGGGACATTCTCGGTCATGCCGCCGTCGGTGAGGGTACGGCCGTCGAGCACGACCGGCTTGAATACGAGGGGCAGCGCAAAGGAGGCTCGCACGGCTTCCGCCAGGTCCCCGGTGCCGAGCACGATCTCTTCCCGGCTTGCCAGGTCGGTCGCGACCGCGCGGAAGGGAATGGGCAGCGAGTCGAAATCCCCCCGGGCGGCGAGATTACCCCGAAGCATCAGCGCGTTGACCAGCGCGTTGACCTGTTCTTCGCGCACGGTGCTGGTCTGGAGCACGAGCGCATGCCGCCCCTGCTCCAGCACTGCCAGAGGGGGATACGGACGGAGCGATTGGGGGATCCGGGGCTCGTAGCCGCGGATGAGGGCTGCGACCGGCAGGGCCCGGAACAACGAGTCGATCTGACGCCCGGTATAGCCGGTCGCGTACAGTGCCCCGACGATCGCCCCCATGCTGGTTCCGACCACGAGATCTGGTCGCACGCCGAGGCTATCCAGCACCTCGAGCACGCCGATGTGGGCGAAGCCCTTGGCGCCTCCGCCGGAAAGCACCAGGGCGGTCTTGGCAGGGCGGCAGGTCTGTGCTTTGAGCGGCACCGCCACCACCGCGACGAGGGCAAGCGCGATCGCGAACCGGCGGCTTCTACCGAGCCGCAGCGGGCATCGAGCCCTCATGCGGTGGAAGTCACCGCACCCATCAGGAGCTTGACCCGGAGACCACCGTTGGTGGTCCGGAGCACTGTTCGGAGTTCGAGCCGCGTCTGACCCGCCAGCTGGTCCCGCGCCGAGAGCAGGGCGACGTCCCAGCCGGCGCAGCGGCGGCGAAGGAGGTGGCCGAGCTGCGCATAGAGGTCGCGCAGATCGCCGCTTCGCCCCACCCTGACGCCGTAAGGCGGGTTGGTGGCCATCAGGCCAGGCCCGGGGGGCGGCGCGAGGGCGGAGATGGCAGCGCGCCGGAACTCTACAGTCTCGAGCACACCGGCCCGCTGCGCGTTCTCGGTCGCCGCCGCAATGGCTCCTGCGTCGCGGTCGGAGCCCAGGATTGGCGCCGGCGCACCAGCCAGCACCCGGATCAAGCGCGAGCGCCGACAGCTCGCCGGCTGTGATCGCTTCGACTCCC
>JBIOTT010000034.1:0-15554 GCA_044866195.1 Gemmatimonadales bacterium | reverse complement strand
CGGCGCCGGTGTTGAGGGCCCGGCCCATGGCCGCCACCGACGAGGAGTGGCAGAGACGGGTGCAGTGGTCGACGTTGTTGGTGCCGAACGCGGCCCGGACCATCCGCATGAAGACGTAGTTGTCTTCGTTGGTGCACTTGGCGGAGGAGAGAGCGGCGAGCGCATCGGGCCCGTGCTCCCGCTTGATGCGCTGAAGCTCCTGCGCGACGAGGCTCATTGCCTCGTCCCAGGTGGCTTCGCGGAACGCGCTGTACCAGCCCGCCGGGGTCGCGACCCGATCGCGCACGTCGTACTCGCTCAGCACGGGGAGGCCGGTCTGCGGCGGCTTGCCCACACTCCGATGGGGCGGCCGCGGCTTTTCGCGCTCGCCCGCTTCTTCGACCGTGCTCCAGGGTCCTTCCCGATAACGGGGCCATTCGCCCCGCCACACCCAGGCCCCGTCTTGATGGACCCAACCCTTCCGGATGAGGGGCCGGGTCAGGCGGTCCCGGTGCTGGGGGAAGTCGTAGCCGAACCGCCCCTTCACGCAGGTGGAGCCCTGGTTGGGAGTGTTCTCCTCGATCCAGGGCGACGTGACCCGCAGGATATGCTCGTCTTTGACGTGGAGATTGATCTGGCAGCCGACACCGCAGTAGGGACAGACCGAGCGGGCGACTTTGTCGGGCTGACGAACGGCGTCGGAGCCGAAGCGCTGCTTGGGAATGAACTCGAAGATGGCGCCGGTGGGGCACACCCGCACGCACTCGCCGCACCAGGTGCAGCCGGCGTGGTCGGCGTCACCGTCGGCTCCCACGACGATCTGGGTGGTAGCGCCCCGCTGGGCGACGTCGAGCACGCCGACTTCCTGAATGTCCTCGCAGGCACGCACGCAGCGGGTACAGAGGATACACAGGCTCATGTCGTGCTGGATCATGACGTCGCCGGGCCGCTCGTCGCCGGTCCGGAGCGGGAGCTCGCGGTGGGGCCGTACCGGCACATCGTAGCGCACGACCAGCTGCTCGAACTCGTTGCGGGGGTTGGCCTGACCGCCATTGGCCAGGTGCTCGCCGGGATAGCGCTCCAGCAGGAGATCGAGCACCCCGCGCCGGCTATCGACCACCGCGGGAGATTCGGTTTCTACTACCATGCCGTCTGCCGCCTGGGTGTAGCAGGCGGGGGTCAGCTTGTTCTGTCCCTGAACCGAGACGAGGCAGATGCGACAGTTGGCCACGATGGGGAGCTTGGGATACCAACAGAGGGTCGGAATGTCGATTCCGGCCTTGCGGGCAGCATCCAATATGGTCGCACCAGGCTCGAAGGGAACCGCAGTGCCGTTAATCGTCAGCATAGCCATGTCGGTATCTAAAGGTGGTTCTCACCCGAGTCTAGAGGCAAACCCGAGTAGGGGCAAGGGAATTACTCCCCGCCGGCTATCGGTTGGCTGGATGGAGACTTAAGTGCGTTTCAGCAGACGGCAGCGCCGTCGGCAGGGAGGGCAGCTGGTTCGGCCGGTGCCCGAGAAAGGACGATGCCGGGCGAGCGCCCGCCGCGGCGGCGGGGCTTCCCCGGCTCTTCCCGCGTCCAGCCGTCGTAGTGGTGGAGGAGCGCCTCCGGAGCCATGCCTCGTTTGCCGGGAAGCAGGACGTGGACCCCGGACTCACAGGTGCGGCTCTGCAGGGCGTCGATGAGGCCGGTTCGGATGTCCGGCTCGAGCTCGCCCATCTCGCCGGCGTCGACCACGGTAATTGCGATCAGATCCGGCAGCGGCGGACACCACAGCTCGAAGTCGACCACGGTGGCGATGATCGGGACGGCCAACGATTCGTCTTCGACTCGCGACTCCACCCGGTCTACGCTGCCGAGGTCGCCGGCAAGAAAGGTCACGGGCACGTCGTGTGCGGCAAGCAGGAAGGCGGCGCCATCGGCCGCACCGCCCAGGACCACCGCCTCATCCTGCGGCTCCAGGCGGCGCAACAGCGCCGCGACTGGGCACTCGGGCTCCAGTCCCCAATGGGTCGGTTCCCGTTGTGCATCGCGCAGGTCCTTGATCCAGGACTTCCACTTCTTGAACGGCTTGAGCTTGAGCCGCCGCTTGATGAGATCGTCCACGCTGTCGAGCATCAGGATCTCGGTCAGCACGAACTGGCCCTCGGTAGCGGCGTGCAGCTCCTGGCTGGCTTCGTCGCCCAGCAGCAACAGCTGGTCCCGGGAAAGAGAGTTCTTGTACGCCTCGATCTTCTGGAGGATGTATTCGTCGTACTGCCGCTTGGTGGACGGGCGGGGGCGGCGACGGCGCTCGACGCGGAGTGCCTGGGCTGCCGTCAGCATGCGTTGGGGTTCGGCGCGCGCAGGGCGCCCGCTGGTGCCATCGTGCAGTCCTTCGATTTCAACGCGTGAGGGCGACGGAAACGACAAGCCCTCGCAAGCTGGTAAGACACGCGGTTCGTGTCAACGCTTGGGGAAGTCTTCGTCGCTCGCCCGCAACACCGCGCCCTTGAGATAGCCGGTTTCGGGAATGGTGAGGATCTCGGGATGGTCCTCGCCCTGGCCGAGCACGGCACGCAACACCAGTTGCCGGCCGCTGTCCGCCGCGGCCGCGGCCAGCATATCGAGGAACTCGGGCCGCCGGACGTGAAACGAGCACGAGGCGGTGAGGAGATGCCCGCCGGGGGCCAGCAGCCGCATCGCCCGGAGGTTGATCTCGTGGTACCCGCGCAGTGCCTGGGGGACCGCCGAACGGGACTTCGCAAAGGCCGGCGGGTCGAGCACGATGGTATCGAACCGTTCCCGGGCCCGCTCGAGCGCGCGGAGCAGTTGGAAGACGTCTGCCTCGCGCCAGGCGATGTTATCGAATCCATTGAGCCGGGCGTTCACGGCGCCCCGGGCCAGCGCCTCGGCGCTCGAATCGACGGCCAGCACCTCGGCCGAGCGGGTCGCGAGGTGGAGGGCGAAGGAGCCGTGATAGGCGAAGCAATCGAGCGACCGTGCACCCGTGGGCGTGAGCTCGGCAGCCAGCAGCCGGTTCGGGCGCTGGTCGAGAAAGGCGCCGGTCTTCTGGCCGGTCCAGGGCGCCGCGAGGTAACGCACGGAGCCCTCGCGCACCTCGATCCACTCCGGGACTGTTCCGTGCGCGAGCACGGTTTCCCCGGGCAGGTGTTCCCGGCGGCGGGCGGGGGCGTCATGGCGCAGCAGCACGCCCTCGGGCCGAAGCAGCCCGACCAGGGCCGCGATGATCTCGCTCCGCATGGTTTCGAGCCCAGCGGAGAGCAGCTGCGCGACCAGCCAGCGGTCGTAGCGATCGACGATCAGCGAGGGAAGGCCGTCGGCTTCGGCATGGACCACCCGATAGGCGGTAGCGTCGATCCCAGCTCGGCGGCTCACGGCACGGGCGAGACGCTCGCGCCACCAGGCCGGGTCCACCGGACGATCGGTCGGCTCGAGCAGGCGGAGCCGGATCTCCGACCTGGGCGAATACAGTGCCTGGCCGATGAACTTGCCGCGAGGGTCGCGGACCCGCACCAGCCCGGGCTGGCCGGGGTCGTCGCGCAGCTCGCTTCGATGGATCCAGGGATGGCCCCGCACCCACCGCTCGGCTCCCCGGGCGGTGACGCGGACGTCGGTCACGCGCGGTCGGGTCGCAAGACAGTGGCCCGGCGAAGATAGCAATGCTTGATTTCCGCCCGCGAGCGGGAAGTGTAGGCGTGAACCAGCAGCCGGATGCATTTGGGGAGGGAGCCCGGGACCGGAATCTCGGTTGCGTGGAGCAGCGCCACGATGTTCCAGCCGAAGTCCTCCGCGGCGCGCGCGGGGAAGGCGGCGTCGAGATCGTTGGTCACGGTGAAGAATGCGCTGACGATGTCGTCCGGCTGCAGGTCGTTCGCGGAGATGAGCGTGCGGAGCAGCTCGTCGGTGGCGCCGAGGATCTCCTCGGCGTCGTTCTGCTCGACTGTGGTGGCCCCGCGAATGCCGTGAATGCGCGGGGACGGGATGGCTGGCATGGCGCCTAATCTAGCGTCGCTCCTCCGGCTGATGCTGGTGACCGATGACGAGCTCCTTGCCGGGCGGGACCTGGTCGAGGTCGCTCGAGCGGCGGCGCGAGGCGGGGTGACGGCGGTGCAGGTCCGGCTCAAGCGGGCGACCGCACGTGAGCTGGCGGCGGCTGCACGGGCGCTCGTGGGTGCGCTCGAGGTCCCCGTGCTGGTGAACGACCGGCCGGACGTGGCGCTTGCCGCCGGCGCCGCCGGCGTGCATCTCGGTCCCGACGATTTGCCGGTGGCGTACGTGCGCCGTATCGCGCCATCGGGCTTCATCGTGGGAGCCTCCGCGGGGAACGTCGAGGAGGCCGGCGCCGCGCGTGATGCCGACTATTGGGGTGTGGGCCCGTGGCGGACCAGCCGAACGAAGGCGGATGCCGGGGCGCCGCTAGGCGCCGACGGGTTTGGCCGGATCGTGGCGCTGGCGGAGGGAAAGCCCTGCATCGCGATCGGAGGTGTGCGGCCGGAGGACGTCGGCGCGGTGCGCGAGGCCGGTGGAGTGGGCGTGGCGGTGATATCGGGGATTTTGGGGGCGGGAGATGTCGAGATGGCGGCGAGGGAGTACAGAAAACCGTGAACGGTGAACGGTGAACAGTGAACGGGGGCTCCGATGAAACGGGACCTCCCGTTCACCGTTCACTGTTTACCGTTTACGCTGTTTATCAACCTCCGGACCTTCGCGACGTTTCGCAGGTGCTCGTCGTAGGTACGACTGAAGAGGTGACGGCCGTCGGGGCCGGCGACGAAGTAGAGATAGCGCACGTCGGCCGGGTATAAGGCCGCCTCGATGCTCCGGCGGCCAGGCGAGTTGACGGGGCCCGGCGGGAGTCCGGGATGCAGGTACGTGTTGTAAGGCGAGGGGACGAGATAGTCCTTCTGATATAAGCGTGGCTTCCGGAGACCATTGGCCAGCAGGATGGCGTACTGCACGGTCGGATCCGCCTGCAGCGCCATGTGAATGCGGAGCCGGTTGCGGTACACCCCTGCGATGGTCTCCCGCTCGTCGTCGGCGCGAGCCTCCCCCTCGACAATGGACGCGAACGCGAGTAGCTCGGTCTGGGTCAAGTTGAGCGTGTCGAGCCTCGCCGTCCATTCCGGCCGCCACGCCGCCTGGAAGCTCTGCACCATGGTCCGAATGACGTCCCGGGCCGAGGAGCCAAGCGGAACGGCGTAGGTGTCGGGCCAGAGCAAGCCCTCGAGCGATGATCCAGCGACGCCCAGCTCGCGCGCGAAGGTCGTATCGCGCGCGGCGGCGACGAACGAGTCGGGCGGTATACCGGCCCGCGCGGCCACGAGCCCCGCGACCTCCGGGATGGTGAGCCCCTCGGGGATGGTGACCCGAGCGCTGGCGGTCCGGCCCTCGGCGAGCGCCGTGAGGACCTGGCCGATGGGGGCGCCTCGGCGGAACTCGTAGACCCCCGCCTTGGTGCTCCGATCGACGCCCCGAATCCGGGCGACCAGCTTGAACCAGAACGGGCTCCAGATGATGCGATGGGCGGCCAGCGAATCGGCAACCGCCGAGAACCGCGCCCTGGGGGGGACCGTGATCCGCTCGGGCGGGCCCGACGGTCCCCTGCAGGCCATGAGGAGGAACGCCGCGGCGGCGCAGAGGAGGGCCCTCACCGCGCGATGCTCGCTTTCCGGGCATCCAGGAAATGCTGCAGCAACACGGCAGCAGCCAGTGCGTCGACATCCTGTTTGCGGCCGCGGATCGAGCCATCCTGCTCTCGGACGGCGCGGAGGGCGCGGGCGGTGGTGAGCCGCTCGTCCCAGAGCTCCACCGGGATCGCGGTCCGGGCCGCGACCGATTCCGCCAGGTGGCGGGACTCGATCGCGCTGGCTCCCTCTTCGCCCTCTCCGGTGAGCGGTAGTCCGACCACGATACCCACGGGACCGTGCAGGGTCGTGAGCTCGAGCAGCCGCGGCATGGGGAATCGCTTGCCCCGCCGTCGCACCAGGGTCTCGAGCGGCGACGCCAGTGTCTGGGTCTCGTCGCTCAGGGCTAGGCCGATGCGAATCTCGCCCCAGTCTATTCCGAGAATCCGGCCGAACGGTGGGATGGCCATAATAGCGTGAACGGTAAAGGGTAAACGGGGGCCCCGCTGATCACCGGAGCGCCCCGTTCACCGTTCACCGTTTACGCCGTTGCGGTTACTGGGCCATCGTCGCAAAGAATTCCTTGTTGTTCTTGGTCCGCTTCATCCGCTCGAGCAGAAACTCCAGCGCCTCGACCGGCGGCATGTCCGCCAAGAAGTTGCGCAGCAGATACACCCGGTTGAGCTCGTCCTTGTCCATGAGGAGCTCCTCTTTGCGGGTGGACGTGCGCTGGATGTCGATCGCCGGGTAGATGCGGCGATCGGCCAGCCGCCGGTCCAGCACCAACTCGGAGTTGCCGGTGCCCTTGAACTCCTCGAAGATCACTTCGTCCATCCGGCTTCCGGTGTCGATCAGGGCGGTGGCAATGATGCTGAGGCTGCCGCCCTTGTCGATGTTACGGGCCGCGCCGAAGAACCGCTTGGGCTTCTGCAGGGCGTTGGCGTCCACGCCGCCCGACAGGATCTTGCCGGAATGCGGCACCACCACGTTATGAGCTCGTGCGAGCCGAGTGATGGAGTCGAGCAGGATGACCACGTCCCGTCCGTGCTCGACCAGCCGCTTGGACTTCTCGATTACCATGTCCGCCACCTGCACGTGGCGGTCGGCCGGCTCGTCGAACGTGGAGGAGATGACCTCGGCCTTCACGTTCTCTTCCATGTCGGTCACTTCTTCGGGTCGCTCGTCGATCAGCAGCACGATGAGGACGATTTCGGGGTGGTTCTCGCTGATGGCATTGGCCAGCTTCTGCATCAGAATGGTCTTGCCGGCTTTGGGCGGCGCCACGATGAGCGCGCGCTGGCCGGCACCGATCGGCGAGAGCAGATCTACTACCCGCATGGAGAGGTCGCCGTTTTTCCGCTCCAACCGGATCCGCTTGTCGGGATAGCGGGGCCGGAGGTTGTCGAACGCGATCCGGTGCTTGGTCTTCTCCGGCTCCTCGAAGTTGACGCTCTCGACCTTGAGGAGCGCCAGATAGCGCTCGCCCTCCTTGGGCGGCCGCACCTGACCCATGACGGTATCGCCGGTGCGGAGGTCGAAGCGTTTGATCTGGCTGGGGGAGACGTAGATGTCGTCCGGCCCGTACAGATAGTTCCAGTCCTGGCTCCGAAGGAAGCCGTACCCTTCGGGGAGGATCTCGAGCACGCCTTCGCCGCGGATGACCGTGTCCTGGTCCAGCAGCGATTGCTCGATGCGAAAAATCAGATCTTGCTTGCGGAGGCCCGAGTAGTTCGTGATGTTGAGTTGCTCGGCCAGCTGATGCAGCTCCGCGACGGATTTCTGCTTTAGCTCAGCGATATCCACGGACGGGACTCCACGCAGGGACGCCCGATCGGCGGACCGACGGGCTCGACGGAATGGGGCAGTGCAAAGGGCGGTATCGGTGTAGGTGCGAGCTCCGCTGCGGCGGAGCGATTGAATCGAGATGGTCTGGGGAGATGGTAATCAGCCGCAGAAGCAATTCAACTTAGACCGCATTGCGAGAGGCGTCAAGAGGTAGCATCGACTCGCTGAGCGCCACGTTCGAGGCGTGGCGAACCCACGCGCTGGGGCGCCGGGAGTACGTCGAGGCGCTGGTAGCCCCGGAGCACCGCGGGCCTTCGCCTGCCCTGGCGGAGGCGCTCGCCGCCTGGCGGGGCAGCCATTACTGGGCCGATGCCGAGCATTCGCATCTCGTCCTGATCCGGGCGATCGGCTCGACCGGGACTGAGCGCTGGCTGTTGCATCTGGTCCTGTTCGGGCTGACCATAGTCTGCGCTCTGGGCGCCGGGGCCGCCCTGGCCGGCAGCTGGACCCCGACCGACCCGGCCGGCCTGGTCGGGGTAGTGATCGGCGGCACCCGGTTTTTCGAGCGGTTGGCCGGAGACGGCTGGCGGGATCTCCTCGCCGGCTGGTCCTTTGCCGTGCCGCTGCTCGCCATCCTGCTGGTGCACGAGCTGGGTCACTATTTCGCTGCTCGGAGGTACGGTATCGACGCTTCGCCGCCCTATTTCCTGCCGGTGCCGCCCAATCTCTCACCCATCGGAAGTCTGGGAGCCTACATCCGGCTCCGCTCGCCGGTGCTCGACCGCCGGCAGCTCCTGGACGTGGGGGCTGCCGGCCCCCTGGCGGGGTTCGTGGTGACACTCGCCGTCCTGGCCTGGGGCCTTCACGTCTCGCAGCCGATGGAGCCAGGGCTTGATCCTGCCCGGAGTTTCGTCCTGCTCGCGGGCGAGCGAATCGGCCTGGGCGACTCGCTGCTGATTGCCGCGTTCCGGGAGCTGTTCCTACCAGGGGCCCGGAGCGTACACCTCAGCCTGCCGGCATTCGCTGGCTGGGTCGGTGCGTTCATCACCGGCCTCAACCTGCTGCCGTTGAGCCAACTCGACGGCGGGCACGTGCTGTATGGTCTCCTCGGGCGCCGTCAGTCGGCTGTGGGCCTGGTCACGCTCATCGGGCTCATCGGGCTCGCACAGCTTTCCTGGAACTGGTACGTGTGGGTCGCCCTCGCGCTCTTCGTGGGGGGCGGCGGCTGGGCGCACCCGTCGGTGCTGGCGCCGGCCCGCCCGGTGCCGCCGGGGCGGCGTTGGATCGGGTGGCTGGCGGTGGTGGTGTTTGTGCTGACGTTTGTGCCGGTGCCGTTCTTCTGACGACCTTCTGACGACGCTATCCGCTATCCGCTATCTGCTATCCGCTATCCGTCCGCACGGGAGCCGGTGGGTGCCCGAACCTCAAGGCCGTAGCGGATAGCAGCGGATGACGGATAGCGGATAGCCGATAGCGGGTAACAGCCTTGCCTAAGTCCCATCCCATGTATATTTAGCCAAACCTGCCGGGACCTGCTCTGGTGGCCTTACAAACCACGGTGCGCCCGCCTATCCGGGATCCCAATGAGCCCGTCCGCTACGAGCTCGACCCTCTTCGCTTTGCTGGCCAACTGGTCAACCTCTCCCTCATCCTGCGGCATGCCGAAGATGGCGCCTGGCGTGGACGCCTTCGGTTCGCCGATGCCGACTCCAACCGCCAACGCGAAACGGTCGAGATCTTCTGCGCCGAATCCGAGGCGGAACTATGGGAATCGGTCCGGGAGCTGCGCGATCACCACATCCGTGACTTGTACCGGTCGCTCGACTGAGCGTCCGCGATGAGCGACGGGGAACGACTCAGCAAGCTCCGACACGATCTCTCAAATCCACTTTCCGCCTTACTGGCGGAGATTCAATTGCTGCTACTCGACGAGGGGCGGTACGATCCGGAGACCCTGTCCAGCTTGCGCGAAATCGAAGCGCTCGCGATCCGAATGCGTACCATGTTGCGGGAGATGTGACGTCCGGCGCCACGTCACGCCGCGCCCCAGATAGCTGAGCAGGAAGGCCAGGCTGGCCGCGCTCGCCGTCATCCGGGGCGCAAGTCCGCTGCCACTCACCGAGAGAAATCCCTCGATCGTCCCGGCGATCACCAGCAGCACCACCACCGCGCCCATCATCCGCACCGCAATGCGGCCGCTCGCCACCACCGCATCGGCTCGGGACCGGTCACCCGGCGCGACCAGCGACTTGCCCACCAGAAACCCCGCCGCTCCGGCAACCCAGATTGCGAACAGCTCGAGCACGCCGTGGCCGGCCACGAACTCCGTGAGGTAGCCGAGCAGACCCTGGTTCGCGAAGTGACCGGCGAATGTGCCCAGCGCGAGCCCGTTGAAGGCGAGCAGAACGAGCGAGCCGACTCCGAAAAAGATGCCTCCGGCGAAGCACGCGATCGCGACCCGGATGTTGTTGGTAATGATGAACGACGCGACCACCGGACGGCCGCTGGGCTCAACTGCCCCGTAGGTCCGGCCTTCCGCTGCCCGCTCCCGACCCGACTCCGCCCGGCGCAGCATGACCTCAGGCAGGAGCTCGCTCGCGAGCGCCGGCCGCTCCCGCAGCAGGGCGTAGCCGCCTAGTGCCGGAGCCGTGAACAGGACCCAGGCCAGCAGGATCAGCCAGCGGGCTTCGACCACCGCCGCCGGACACTCGCGGCTGATTGCGGTCCACACTCTGCGCCACGTGTGCTGCTCGTCGCGGTAGAGCAGGTTGTGCCCGGCTGCGACCAGGCGCTCGAGCCGTGCAATGATGCCGGCGTCGGCACGATAGGTGCGCGCGCGGGCCAGGTCGGCGGCGAGCTCTCGATACCGAGCTGCGAAATCGGGCAACTCGCCTGGTGCGAAGCTGTCCAGTCCTGCCGACGTCGCCCGTTCGGCGAGGGTCTGAAACTCGTCCCACCGGTCGCTCTGGCGGGCCGCGAGCCGCTCTCCCACGCCATGCCGGCCCCCCAGCCGGCCCCGGCGACGGGCGAGCTCGCGCGCGTGCAGGTCCAGCAGGAACTCGGCGGCCCCCGCGCCCGGGGGCTGCGCCCAGTCGGCAAACCGGCCGGCCAGGGTTGCGGCGATGCGGTCGCGGGCATCGTTGGGCAGGTCCGCGGCACGGCTGGCGAACCGGGCGAGCAGGCGGAACCGCTCGTCGTCCAGGGCCGCGCCCGCAAGAGAGGGGTGCGGTGCGGCGACCTCAGCCGGGCGCGCCGCCGGAGCCGGGCGATCGCGCACTACCACAGTGCCGGCTACGAGGTCGCCCAGGCGCTTGGCTCGTGGATGAAAGGCGATCAGCGAGAGGCCGAGGAGGTAGGGGGGCGGAAGAAAGTCGGCGACCCGGAGCAGGTTGCGCAGCGTCGCGGCACCCGGGGTAACCGGATGGCCGGTCTCGCGCACGACCCGGATGCCGACCAGCCGCTTGCCCGGGGTCTGGCCTCCCCGAAGACCTTCGAAGAGAATGAAATAGCCGTTCCCCAGAGCGAAGCCCAGCCCTATGACGATCGCCGCGATCCAGGCTCTTCCGCCGCCGGAGGGGAGCCAGCCGTAGCTGGCCAGGACGGCGGCCAGCAGCACGCCGGCGACCATGATTGCCGTGATGATGCCGCTGTCGATGACAGCAGCCAGCAATCGCGAGCCGACCCCGGCGATCTCCAGATCGAGCATGACGTGCTCGGGAGTCTCGACTTCGAGGTGCTGGCGCAGGTCGGAGGTTGGGGGGTCAGCCATTAGCCGTTCACCGTTAGCTAAAGGCTAACGGTGAACGGCTAATGGCCAACAGCCCATCCCTTTCATAACTTCCTTCCGCTCCGACGTCCCCCCTTGCCGCCCGCACGAGGAACCCCAATGGCCTCCCTTGCGCTGCGCCCCCTCTCGATCGGCGAAATTCTGGACGCATCCTTTCAGGTCTACCGGCGCCATTTCAGCGCGCTCGCGACCATCGTCCTGGTCTGCAACGGGCTGCCGATTCTGCTCCAGATCTACGGCCGCTCCGGGGCCGGCCTGCACTGGTCGCTCACGCTCCTCTACATCATCCTCGTGGTCGTGCTCAGCCTGATCGCCACCGGTGCGACCGTCTTCGTCGTATCGGAGAGTTACCTGGGCCGCTCGATCACCGCCCGGGAGGCGCTGGCACGGGCGACCCCCTTCGTGGGACCGTTGATCGTCGTATCGCTGCTCGTGGGACTGCTGGCGTTCATCGGCTGTCTCCTCCTCGTCATTCCGGGAATCATCGCGGTGTGCGGGCTGGCGATATCGGTGCCCGCGCTGGTGGTGGAGGGCTCCTCACCGACCGATGCCATGGGCCGCTCGTGGGCGCTCACCCGCGGCTTCCGCCTGCGGATGTTCGGCCTGTTCGTGCTCATCTTCCTCCTGATCTTCATCCCGTATGTGGCGGTGATGGGAGCGTTCGGGGTGGCCTCCGCCGTGTTCGGCTCCGCCGGAGCCAAGGGCGTGGGTGCGGCGATCATCCTGCTCGGCACCGTGGTCGCGGCGATCGTGCAGTTGTTGTTGTCGCCCCTGTATCAGGCGGCGCTGGTCATCACCTATTACGATCTGCGGGTCCGCAAGGAGGGCTTCGATCTCGAGGTCCTCGCGTCCGCGCTCCAGCCGGCCTGAGCTT
This sequence comes from Gemmatimonadales bacterium, assembly GCA_044866195.1. GTDB lineage: Bacteria > Gemmatimonadota > Gemmatimonadetes > Gemmatimonadales > GWC2-71-9 > DASQPE01. The sequence continues at coordinate 3,499 of JBIOTT010000034.1, read as the reverse complement.
CCGGGGTCCGCCTGCTCTCCAGCTCGCTCCAGATCTCCGACGACTCGCTCCGGGCCGTGCTGGACACGGTCTTTTCGGCGCCGGCGTACGTTTGGGCGGACCAGCCCCAGCCGTTCACGTTGTTGCGAACTTGGTGGAGCCGGTTGGCGGATTGGCTGGCAAGTGCGCGCCTGGACCATCCCATTCTCTTCCAGGTTCTGGTGCTCGCGCTCGCCGGGGTGCTGATCGCGATCCTGGTGCACGCCGCCTACGTGTTCCAGCAAACGCTCCGGGCTGCGGCTGGCCGCGATTCGACCGCCGTCGGCCCCGTGACCACGGTCCGGCGCGACGCAGCCTGGTTCCTCCAAGCTGCCGACCAGGCGGCCGCGGCCGGGCGCTACCGGGACGCCCTCCGCCTGGCATTCGACGCTCTCGTGGTCCGGCTCGATGCGATGGGGTCGGTCCACTGGGGTCCCGGCAAGACGGCCCGGGACTACACCCGGGAGGCGCGCCTCATGCCGCTGGATCGGGATCGCCTCGGCGGCATCGTCGGCCTGCTCTACCGACACGTCTACAGCGGCGTACCCTGCGGCGCCCCGGAGTACGCGCAGCTGCGGGGGGCGGCGGCGGGGGATTGGCATGCGGCCCCAGGTTGAGCTTGCCGTGGGGCTCGGCATTTTTGGCATCCTCGCAATCGGCGCCGCCGCGCTCGGCAGTCGAGGCCGGCGGGAGCCCGATTTCGACCCGCGCCGGTCGAGCTTCCTCACTGGTCGCGACGGCGCCCGCGGATACGCCGACGCCCTGGGCCGCCTCGGGGTACAGGTGCAGCGATTCCGGCGGCGACCGATGGAGCTGCGCTCCACGGAGACCGCCGACGGCGCGACCCTGCTGGCGCTGATCGGCCCCAGCGAAGAGGTCGATCCGACCGAGGCACTCGCCATCCGTGACTATGGCCGGAAGCACGATCTCCTGCTGGCGGGCGAGGGGGCGGAGGCCGCGATGCGGTGCTATGGGTACGCAGTCGAACGGCGGCCCAATCCGATGCTGGCGGTGGTCCCCGGCCAGCGGCCGGTTGACAGCGATCTGCGGGTCTGGGCGGTGCTCGCACGCCCCGGTCAGCGCGACCGGCGCCGATCAGTCGCCTGGGACGATCAGGCACCCACGGTCTGCCAGTCAGCGGTCGCGATGCACGCCGACACCCTGCTCCGGACCGCCGGTGGCCGGATCGTGGCGCTGCGGCTCGCGCTCGCCACGGGGCGAATGGTTACACTGGTGGCTGACGACCTTCTGTTCTCCAACCGCGCGCTCCGCTCGTCCGACGCGGGGCCGTTCGCGCTACGGCTGGTGGTTGGACGCTACCGCCGGATCCTGATCGACGAGTACCACCACGGCTACGGGCCGTCGGGGTCGCTCACCGGCGCGGTTCTGGGTTGGAGCGGACGGTCGCCGTGGGGCTGGGCCGCCTGGCAGCTCGCGGGCGTGGGCCTCGTATGCCTGGCTGCGGCGGCGGTGCGCTTCGGCCCGGTGCGGCCGTCGTCCGAGCGGCGGCGCCGCTCGCCGCTCGAGCACGTCCGCGCGCTCGCGACCGTGCTTGCGGCTGCCAAGGGGCACGATGTGGCGGTCCAGCTCATGGTGCAGGGTCTCCGGCGCCGGCTGTCACGCAGTCCTCACGCCGGTGTTGCCGCCCCCGGTCGGAGGGCCGATGCGGGCGCGTGGCTGGGTGACCTGAGCCGGCGTATTCGTTCGGCGCGCGCCCGGGAGGCGGCGACGTCGCTGGCAGCGCTCTCCGATCGCCCCCAGAGTGGCGAGGCAGTGCTGCGCGCAGCCAATGCGGTGGAGGATATATGGGAGGACCTGAAGCCATAACGCTGGCGGGCGAGGTCGGCCGCCAATCCGAAGCCGCCAACGCGCTGGTGCGGGCCCTGGGCGGAGTCGTGCTCGGGCAGGAGCCGGCAATCCGGGAGGCGGTCGCGGCCCTCATCGCCCGCGGCCATGTCCTCCTGGAGGGCGTGCCGGGCACGGCGAAGACGCTGCTGGTCCGAAGTCTCAGTCTCGCGCTCGGGCTCGCGTTCCGCCGGATTCAATTCACGCCGGATCTCATGCCGTCCGACATCACCGGCGTGAACCTGCTCACCGGCCAGGGCACCTTCTCGTTTCGCCCCGGCCCGATCTTCGGCGACCTGGTGCTGGGCGACGAGATCAATCGTGCGCCCGCCAAGACCCAGGCCGCGCTGCTCGAGGCGATGCAGGAGCGGAGCGTGACGGTGGATGGCGTCTCTCACCCCCTCTCGCCGGCGTTCACCGTTTTCGCTACTCAGAATCCGGTGGAGTTCGAGGGGACCTACCCCCTGCCGGAGGCGGAGCTCGACCGCTTTCTGGTCAAGATCGTGCTCGGGTATCCCAGTGCCGGCACTGAGCAGCAAGTCCTGCATCGGGTATTGGACGGCTTCGAGGCGGACGACCCGGCCAGCTACGGGATCGAGTGGCGGGTTGGCGGCGACGGGTTGAGTGGGCTTCGGCGGGCGGCCCGGCAGGTCCGGGTCGAGGCCTCGCTGATTCAGTACGTCACCGCCATCGTGCGGGCCACCCGGGCCACACCATCGCTCACGCTCGGCGCCTCGCCCCGGGGCAGCGTGGCCCTGCTCAAGCTGGCGCAGGCCGTCGCCCTGCTCGACGGGCGCGACTACGTGATTCCCGACGACGTGAAGGGCATGGCCGCCGCCGTGCTTCGCCATCGGATCAGCGTGGCGCCGGAGCTAGAGCTGGAAGGCGTGACGCCCGACGCCGCCCTGGCAGCCATCCTGGAGCAGGTGGACGCGCCAAAATGATTCCGCTGCCCTCGCGGCTGTGGCTTACCGTGGCGGGCGGCCTCGCACTGGTCGGGCTGGCGGGGTTGCTCTGGCCCGGCGCCCTCGCGCTCATGCTCGCCCTGGACTTCCTCTGGATAGTGGCATTGGGGGTCGATGCGGCAGCGGCGGCCACCGCGTATCCGATCAGCGTTGCCCGCGACGCGCCTCCGGCGTTCTCGGTGGGGCGAGCCTTTCCGGTGCGATACCGCTGGTGGCACGGGAAGCGGCGCGCACTACTCCTCCTCGCGCAGGAGATGCTGCCGGCACCGCTCGGGGTCGCGACCGGCGTCCGCCGGCTTCGGCTCGAGCCCGAGGCGGAGACCGTAGAGGAGCTCCTGGTCAGCCCCGTCGGCCGTGGCCGAGGGGCGGGAGGGCGCATCGACCTTCGAGTTCTGGGACCACTCGGCCTCGCCTGGTGGCAGCGCCGCGTCGAGCTGCCCTGGCAAGTCATGGTCTTTCCCAATCTCGCCGGAGCCTCGCTGCGGGCGCTCCCGCCGCAAGCGCGCCGGCGGCGTCAGGCCGGGTTGCGGAACGTACGGCGCCGGGGCGAGGGCCGGCTGTTCGAGGGGCTCCGTGAATGGGTCCCGGGCGAGGACACCCGCATCATCGACTGGAAAGCGACGGCCCGGCGGGGGAAGCCGATCGCACGGCAATACGAAGACGAGCGGCGG
>JBIOTT010000033.1:0-10311 GCA_044866195.1 Gemmatimonadales bacterium | reverse complement strand
CGTCATTTCGGTTTTCTCGCGCGCGACGTGCTGGCCGACCTCTACGCCGATGCGGACCTCTTTGTGTTTCCCTCGCCCACCGAGACCTGCGGACTGGTCACGCTCGAGGCCATGGCGTCTGCTCTGCCGGTCATCAGCGCCGATCGTGGTGGAGTGCTGGAACACATGAGGCACGGCATCAACGGCCTGGTGGCCGCGACTGGAAACGGCCGCAGCTTTGCCGAGGCGACAATGACGCTGATCGGTGACGTTCAGCAGCGAACCGCGATGGGGCAGGCGGCCCGTGCGTTCGCGGTGGGGCGTGATTGGGCTCGCGAGATCGGTGAGCTGGAGCGGATGTATCGGGAGGTGATTGGCGGTTGGCTATCGCCGAACGCGGACACCTTCCGCGAGCCCGCCCGGGTTCAGTCGGCGGGCGCGTTTCCCGACCGGACGACAGCCAAGACTCCCTGACGACCGCCCGCCGATAGCTGCCCGCCGCTCGGCCCACTAGCTTGCCTCCATGCCGTTGAACCTGCTCGTGTTCGAGCCGGACCCAGAGCGCCGGCAACTTCTTGCCGAGGCCCTTCGCGCGGCCGGTGTGCGGGTCTTCGAGACCGAGCACGGTGCGGCAGCGGCGGAGTCGCTCCTGGGCGGCGGCTTCGACTCGGCGCTGCTTTCACTTGGGGCCCCACAACTCGACCTGGCCGCGCTGAGCGCGGCCGTCTGTCCATCGGCACCCACCTCGCCCGTCTCCCTTGACGCCGCGGAGCGGCTCCACATTGCACGCACGCTGGAGCACACTGCTGGCAATCGGCGGCAAGCGGCGTTGATCCTGGGGATCTCACGGTCGACGCTGCTGCACAAGATTCGGAAGTATGGGCTCGACGACGGCGTCGGGCCCCGCGGGCGACGAGGATCTTCATGAAGACTTTGGTCTCCATCCGCGCGATGCGACTCAGCCTGGCGCTTGCGACGGGCTGGGCAGCAGTAGGATCCGCCCAGACGGCGGCAAGTCGGCCCGTTCCGGCGGGCAAGGCGGCCGAAGGCAGGTTGAGCTTCGATGGCCGGGCGAACGTAGGCGACTTTACCGGGACCACGACCACCCTCTCGGGCGAGATGTCGGGCGGACCGAACCTCTCCGCGGTCCGGGGCTGGGTGGAGTCTCCGGTGGCGACGCTCAAGACCGGCAAGGGCCGCCGCGACCGCGACCTGTTGAAGTCGATGGAGGCCGACAAGTATCCGGCCCTGCGCTTCGATCTCGACAACGTGGTCGCAGAAGGCAGCGGCGACAGCGTGCCAGTCAGGCTCAAGGGGCGACTCACGCTCCACGGCATTGTGCGCCCGGTGGAGCTGCCGGGCTCGGTGGTGCTGAGTGCCGACCACGCCCGAGTGCGCTCGGACTTCCCGCTCAATCTCAAGGACTACAAGATCGGCGGGCTTTCGAAGATGATGGGCATGCTTCGGATGTACGAAGACATCAAGGTGCACGTGGATGTGACCTTCCGGTATTCAGGTGAGAGGTGAGGGTGCTCACCTCTTACCGTCGTCGTTGGCTCGGAGCGCATCGGGGCCTCCGAGCCCGGCCGACGAAGGTGCCGTCTTCCTCCGTGCGACCGTTGTTCATCGCCTCACCAGCCGCAGGCGGCCGAGCCGGGAGATCACCACCGAGCGCCGGGCTGCGCTGCGGCTGAAGGTGTAGGTGGCGTTGCCCAGCCCGTGCGGCAACCCTATGGGGGTGAAGACCAGGGGGTAAGCCGGCCCCTCGAGCAGGACACCCTCCGCAACAGGCCCCGCCGCGCGCCACACCACCCCGGTGTCGGGGCCGCTCACAATGCGAATTACCAGCGAGTCGGGGGCAATGTCGAGGCGGGTGACGCGACTGCGCATGATGGCTGTGAACCGGGCGACTCGGTGCGCGGCCATGACTTGGCGGGCCGCTGATTCCGTGGCAGTGGCCGCCAGCAGGGCACGGCCCGACGGCACCGCGATTGCACTGAGCAGGGCGATCAGCGCCACGACGACGATGAGCTCGGGAAGAGTGGTCCCTGCACGCATGGTGCAAGGCTATTGCCTGGAGGCGCCGTACCCGGCAGCTTTTTCCTGCGGTGGGTGTTGGAAACGCGCGACGCTTGCCCCGGCGAGGTCCCCGGGCGATACTAGCCGATACTTCTCTGTCACACTTTCGGGCCGGAGTTACGTCTGAGCGATTTTACGCCCCAGCGGGTCTTCGGGCAGGCCAGCGGCCGCAGCTCCGGCTCTTGGCATGAGGATTTTCTAGAGCGCGCCCGGCTCGAGCGGGAGCGCGATGACGACGCGGCGTCCCGGGGGGCGCTTGCGGCATACCTCGTCGCGCGGGTGGTCGACCGCTCGCTCGAGGGGACCGCGACCGACGAGGACCGGCAGGCGTACAACTGGCAGCTCGAGAGCGTGCGCCGATACGTTGCCGAGCTGGACGATCGGCGCCCCGAGGCGCGGCACCTGGACGGCATCCTCGATGCACTTCGGGTGGTCGGCAACGCCTACTCGCCGGCCGTCCGGATGGCGCTGATCGCGTTCGCCTACTTCCTCGAGCACGAAGGCCGGCTGGCCGAGGCGCTCGACGTGCTCGGGCTGGCGGCGCGGACCCACGGTCCGGCCATTCCCGCCCCGGATTTCCCCGCCATCGCCTTGTTTGCGGGACGGCTCAACCGCCTGCAGGCTCGCTTCGACGCCGCGACCACCGCCTATGCCGCCGCAGAAGAAGGCGCGGCCGTCATCGGCGACGGGAATGCCCGACTGCTCTCACGCCTGGGCCGGGCGAACGTGATGCGGGCCCAGGGCAACCTGCCACTCGCCCGGGCGACGGTCGAAGAAATAATTGCCGAGGCGAGTAGCCAGGGCCTCACCGACCCGCTGTGCCGCGCCTACAGCGACCTCGCCAGCGTGCTGGGGCTGCAGGGCCACCAGCTCGAGGCGCTAAGAGCAGGCTACGAAGCATTCCGACTGGCCCATGACCCGCTCACCCGGATGCGGATTCTGGGCGACCTCGGTGTCCTGCTTTCCGAGTTGGGCTACTGGGACCTGGCCCGGGTCGCTTTCGAGATCGTGGCTGCCTCGCAAACTGCCTTTACCGTCAGGACCAACGCCCGCCTCGAGCTCATGGAGCTCGAATCGGGGGCGGGAAACCGGGTCGCGTTCGAGCGACACCGCAGTCAACTCCGGGGCGTGGCGGAGCGGATGCCGCCCAGCATGGCAATCGACTTCCATTACAAGACCGGGATTGGCCTGGCGCGGTTTGGCCAGCTGGCGCGGGCGCGCGAGGCGTGGGCCGACGGCATGCGATTGGCCGAGGCTCATCACCTCAACGAGTGGTACTTCCGGCTCGAACGCGTGAGCCTGCACCTCGACGGCTGCGCGGGACCGGTGGTCCGGCCGGAACCCGAAGCGCCTCCGGCGGCAATTGCCGATCTGGCTGCTGGATTGACCGCCTACGCGGAGGAAGGGGTGCCGGCATCAGGCTGAGCCGGCCCTCGGCTTACTTCAGCTGACACCCCGTGGCGGTGTTGGAGCCCTGAGTCTCGCACGAGAAGTTGGGCCGCGGCGCGGTAGTGTCCGAGCAGGCCGCCACCAGGCCGGCGACGAACAGAGCGGCAACGGCAAGTGTACGCGAACGAGACATGGTGCAGTCCTCCGTGATGGGGCGATCCGAGGAAGCCTCGCCAAGTTGTAGTCTCCGGGCCCGCGGGGTTAGGTACTTTTTGCGACATTGAGGGGCGCTTTTGCGACAGGTGCCGATTCTCGCGGCCGTCCCAGGCGAGCGCTTGTTTCGCCTCCATGCCGCCGAACCTGAAGGCTACGAATGGGTTCCGGCATCGAGCTGGGTCCAGGCGGTCACGGTCATCCGCACCCGCCTGGTCGAGCTTGCCGTGGTGGATCCGACCTTGGGCGGTGCGCCGCGCTCGATGGAAATCGAACGGCTGCGGCAACACTTCCCGTCACTCCCGCTGATCGTCTACACCGCCCTCGCCCCGGAAACGGCGGGTGCTCTACTCGACCTCGGGCGGGCGGGGATCCGGCGAGTAATCTTCCATCGGTTCGATGACGCGCCGGCGGCCCTTCGGCGGGTGCTGCACTCTGAGCTCGAGCAGAGTGCCTCGCAGAGGCTGATGCATCAGCTGACCAGCGTGCTCCCCCCGCTACCGGACTCTCTCCGGCGCGCCCTCGAAGTCACCTTGCACGCGCCCGGCGACGGGCCGACCGTGTCGGTCCTGGCGGAACGCGCCCAGCTGAAGCGCCGGACCTGCGAGCGGTGGTTCGCCCGCCTCGGCCTGCCCTCCCCCAAGATGGTAATGCTGCTTGCGCGGGTGCTCTACGCGCACCGGCTGCTGCTCGATCCCGGGTACACGGTCGAAGACGTGGCGCTCAAGCTGGGCTACACCCGGGCCAAGACCTTGCAGATGCATTTCCGCGAGGTGTTCGGACTCACGGCGGGAGAAGTGCGGTTGTCGCTTTCTTCCGAGGAGGCCTTACGCCTCATCACAGAGCGGCATCTGCGTCAACCCAGCCGGGCCGCATCATGACCGCGCGGGTCCTCATCATCGACGATGAGCCCGCTCTGCGACAGGCGTTGGAGCGAGCGCTCAAGTCCTTCGGGTACGAGGTGGCCAGCGCGGCCGATCCGCAATCGGCCTACCTCTTCCTGGCCGAGGGCACTTACGACGTGGTGCTGCTCGACCTCCGTCTCAAGCAGGCTATGGGCGACGCGCTCTACCTTGCGATTGTCCATCAATGGCCTTATCTCCGTGGCCGGGTCGTGCTGATGTCGGGCGATCCCTGGTCCGCGCAGGATACCTGGCCGCCCGAGTTGCTCGCATGTCCCCTGCTGGTCAAGCCATTCACGCTCGATACGCTCGCAGGACTCGTCGCCCGAATCGCGAAGCCTGATTTTCGGAAGAAGAACGGCAGCGCATGACAGTCGTGCTCTCCCCCCCTCCGGCAGTGGCCGGGCCCACACCCGATCCGCTCGTCACCCTCCGTGAGTACCGCAGCCTCGCACCGTGGGGGTTGCGCGATCTGACCGCCATCGCCGCCGGCATTCTCGACGTCTCCGGAGTGGTGCCGGTGAGTCCGGTGGCCCGCTCACGGCCGACCGAACGCACCATCCGATTCTACGTTGCCCGGGGGCTGGTGAGCCCGCCGGAGGGCCGTGGCACCGCCGCGACCTACGGATACCGTCACCTGCTTCAGGTTCTCGCGGTGAAGCTCCGGCAGATGGAAGGCGCGACGCTGGGGACCATCGTGCGCGACATGGGCGGCGTCACCGGCGACGCCGTCGAGCGCAGAGTGGCGGCGACGCTGGGTCCCCGGCTTCCCGGCCCCTCGGCTCTGGAGCTCGAACGGGGCCCCGGATCGGGTCGAGGCAGGGTCGGTCGAGCGCTCGAGGCATGGCTCGCGCCACCCCCGGCCGGGAGCAGCACGGAGCCGAGCACGTGCCGGAGAATCCCGGTCGGGCCAGGGGTCGAGCTGATCCTGGACGACCGCCACCCGGCCCTCAGGCGGCCCGAGGCCTCGGCCGCGCTCGCGGCCGGGGTCCGGTCCATTCTCGAGGGGCTGCTGCACGGAACCTGACGGCTACATCGGAGGACGGTTGATGGGACTGATTCTTTTTCTTGTCGTCGTCGGGGTGATCGCGCTCTGGGTGGTCGGGGCGTACAACAGCCTGGTCGCGCTCAAGAATCGGGTGGTGAACGCCTGGAAGCAGATCGACGTGCAGCTCAAGCGGCGCCACGATCTGATCCCCAACCTGGTGAACACGGTAAAGGGGGCGATGGAGTTCGAGCGGTCGACGCTCGAAGCCGTGATCTCGGCCCGCAACCGCGCTGTCTCGGCCACGGGGGTGCGGGCCACCGCGCAGGCCGAAGGCGAGCTGACTCAGGCGCTGGGCCGGCTGTTTGCTCTGACGGAGAACTATCCCGACCTCAAATCCAACCAGAACGTCCTGCAGTTGCAGGAGGAGCTGACCAGCACCGAGAACAAGATCAGCTTCGCGCGGCAGCTCTACAACGATACGGCCACCGAATACAACACCAAGCAGATGCAGTTCCCCACCAATCTGGTGGCCGGCCTCGCAAAGGCCTCGCCGGCCGAGCTGTGGGAGATCGAGGATGCGGCTGAGCGGGCCCTCCCGACGGTCGATCTCTCGCTGCCGAAGCCGCCGGCGGCGTGAGCGGGACCGACCTCTTCGCGCAGCAGGAAGCCAATCGGCGGCGATCGGGGTGGTTGGTTACCGGATTCGTTCTCTTCTTCGCCTGGGTCGGCTTCGGTGGCGACGTCGCCTTCGCCCTGTTGACCCGTGACGCTCCGGCGAACAGCTATCACCACGTAGTCCCCGTGATCGGGATCGTCGCGACCTTGGTCGCGGCGGGGATCTGCTGGTATGCCTGGCGGTTCGGCGCCGAGCGGGTGCTGTGGGCCACCGGCGCGTGGGAGGTCATCGAGCCGGCCACGCTGGAGCAGAAGCAGCTGGTCAATGTGGTGGAAGAGATGGCCATCGCAGCCGGGCTTCCCAAGCCACGGGTCTGGGTGGTGCCCGACGACGATCCCAACGCCTTCGCTACCGGTCGCGATCCGGCCACGGCCAGCATCGCGGTGACCGAGGGCCTGCTTCACACCCTCAACCGCGAGGAGCTGCAGGGGGTCGTCTCTCACGAGATGGCCCACATCCGAAACTTCGACACCCGCTTGATGACGCTGCTCGCGGCGATGGTGGGCGCGATCGCGCTCATGTCGGATGGCATGGGACGGATCATGCGGGGTGGCGGAGGCCGGATGTCGGGTGCCGGCGGCGGGAGAAGCGGAAAGGGGGGAAAGGGGAGTCCGCTCGGGCTCGTGATCCTGGTGCTCTGGCTCCTCACCCTGGTGATCGCCCCGATCGTCTCCCGTCTGCTGGCCATGGCGGTGAGCCGCAAGCGCGAGTACCTGGCTGACGCCACCGGAGCCCAGCTGACCCGAAACCCAGGGGCCCTGGCGTCCGCGCTCGAGAAGCTGACGGCGGCGTCGGCGCCGACCCGGGCGATCACGCGGGGCGCCGCCCACCTCTGTATCGTGGACCCGGCCGCGAACCCGTTCAGCAACGCGGAGGGGTTTCTGGGCGACGTGTTCGCGTCGCATCCTCCGATCAGTCAGCGAGTCATCCGGCTCAAGGGGATGGCGTATCAAGACGCGAAGAAGAAGGCGGGAACGCAGCCAGTAACAGCGTAAACGGTGAACGGTGAACGGGGGCTCCGGTGTGAGACGGGCCTCCCGTTCACCGTTGACCGTTTACCGTTCACGCTTTTCCAGCACCCCGAGTATCTCTCCCACAAACGTCCCGGGGTCGAACGGCAGCATCATCACGTGATCGGCGCCGGCGGCGGCCGCGGCGCCACCGGTCCCCGCCGCCAGGGCCACAACCCGGTAGCCCCTGCCCGGCAGAGGCCGGAAGCCGCCCAGCGGGTCCGTCCCCGGGGCGCCGCCCCGCGCCGCGATCAGCACCAAGGTCACGTTGATGGTCGCCACCGCCCGCTCGAGCTCCTCCTGGGTGGGCGCACGGACGACCGTGAAACCCGCCGTGCGGAGCAGCAGGGCGGCTACCCGGGCGACCGCCTCGTCAGGCACCGCCAGCACGGCGGTGCCCCGCGGAACCTCCCGCACGGCCCCGCCGCCGGTGAGATCCAGCATGCGCAGCCCGCCCAAGTATTCGGTCGACGGGGCGTCCCGCAGATCCCGGATCCGCCGAAGGATGTCGCGGATCCGGTCGAGTGCCGTTTTGATTGCGGCCAGGCCCGGACGCGACTGCTCGGTCGCGGCGCTCAGCAGGAGCTCCACCTCGGCGGATGCGGCCATCAGCGGATTGTTGATCTGGTGATGGAGCGTGACGGTGAGCTCGCCGATGGCGGCCACCCGCTCGGTGCGGAGCAGCTCCATTTCGGCGGCGCTCAGGGCGTCGTGCAGGGCGCGATTGCGGCGAACCCGCTCGAGCACCTGCGGCAGCAGGTCGGCGAACGCCTGGTCCTTCGCGAGATAGTCGTCCGCGCCCTGGCGGAGTGCCTGGGCCGCGAGCGACTCGTTTCCATGCGCGGTCACCAGGACTACAGCGGGCGGCTGGGCGCGGCCCCGAAGCGCTTCCAGAAGATCGAGGCCCGCGCCGTCGGGCAGCTGCTGGTCCAGCAGGACCACGTCCGCCTCGCCGGCCGCGGCCAAGGCGTCACGTCCGGTCGTCACGTGGGTGGCGGGGGCAAATCCGTGGGCGCGAAGAATCTGCTGGACCAGGCGGGCCATGGCCGCGTCGTCGTCTACCAGCAGGATGCGGAGCCCGGCACGTTCCGGGCCGCCATCCCTCGCGGTCACGCCGGCTGGTCGTCGAGGAAGACCAGCGCGGCCCGGCGGCCGACGACCTCCGCGAGCGCCTCGTAGACGGCGGGATCGAGCACGGTGCCGACCAGGTCTCGCATACGCTCCACGGCGACCTGCGGCTCCATCTTTTCCTGATAGGGGCGGGAGGTGGTGAGGGCGTCGTAGATCTCGACTGCCCCGATGATGCGCGCCCCGAGGGGAATCGCCTCGCCTGCCAGCCGGTCGGGATATCCCTTGCCGTCCCACCGCTCGTGGTGGCTCCGCACGAACGCGATGACGTGCTTCAGGTGCACCAGGGGCGAGAGGATCTGCGAGCCGACGACCACGTGCTGCTTGACGTGCTCGTACTCCCGGTCGGTCAGCGGGCCCTGCTTGGCCAATACGTCTTCCCGAATGCCGATCTTGCCGATGTCATGGAGCCGTCCGCCGGTGCGGACCAACTCGATCTCTTCGTCCGACCGCTGCATCGCCGCAGCCACCATTGCCGACATATCGGCCACCCGGGCGGAATGGCCTCGCAGATAGGGGTCCTTGGCCTCCAGGGCGTTCACCAGGGCCTCGAGCGTCGCGAGCGAGATGCGCTCGAGATTCTGGCGCTCGAACTGGACCTCCGCCGTCCGCACCGCGACCTCTTCCTTCAGCCATTGGTTGAGGTGTTGGCTGTCGAGGCGGGCCCTGCGTTGCTGCAGGGCGCGCTGGATGGCTCGCGCCAGGTGCGCGAGGTCGATCGGCTTGGTCAGATAGTCCATTGCGCCCCGCTGCATGCACAGGGCGGCGCTGGTGGCGTCGTTGACCGCCGTGAGCATGAGCAGGGCGAGGTGGGGCTCGAGCTCCACGATCTGCGGCACCAGGTCGATGCCGTTGGTCCCCGGCAGGTTTACGTCCAGAAGCATGCCGGTGACCTTGTGGCGGCGGAGCAGCTGCACGGCGTCCTCGCCGCTTTCGGCGGTCAGGACCTCGTAGCCTTGCTGGACGAGGAACTTACGCACCGCATTGCGGATCGACTCTTCGTCGTCCACGACCAGGATGGTCACTGGACCGTCGGTCAGTGGCACACGCACTCCATCCGGGCGCGGCGGTTACACGCCAAAGGGGTCAGCGCTGGCCGACGCGAGGGGCTACGGGGGAAGGTCGACGGAAGCTAGGTGAACCCGGGGGGCTGGTCAACGCTGGCCGGCTCAGTCCACGAAATCCACGGTGACCGGGGCCGGAATCACCCCGGCGCGGTAGCCCTCATCCAGCAGATGTTGGACCGCGGCCCGGCCCCTGGGGCCGTAGTCCAGGGTCCATTGGTTCACGTACATGCCGACGAACGCGTCAGTCCGCTCTTCGCTCAGCCCGCGACTGAATTGGCGGGCGTGGGCCAGGGCAGGGATTCGGTGCTCCAGGCCGTACTGAATGCTGGCCCGCAGGTCGCGGGCGATCTGGGCCATGATCCGGGGTCCGAGGTCGCGCCGCACGACGTTGCCACCGAGCGGGAGCGGCAGGCCGGTCTCGTCCAGCCACCAGGCGCCGAGGTCGGCCCAGAGCTCCAGCCCGCGATCGGCGTAGGTGAGCTGCCCCTCGTGGATCAGGAGGCCGGCCTCGACCTCGCCCGCCTCGACCGCCTCCTCGATCTGGTCGAACGGAAGCACGACGGCCTCGAAGGAAGGTTGGAACAGGCTGAGCGCCAGATATGCCGTGGTGAGCTTGCCCGGCACGCCCACCCGGCGTCCGCGCAGCGAATCCCGCGGACTGGGAGGCCTCGGGGTCCGAGCGACCAGCCGTGGCCCGTAGCCGTCGCCCATCGACGCGCCACTCCCGAGAAGGGCGTAGCGGTCGGCCAGGTGGGCGTAGGCGTGGATCGAGACAGCCGACACCTCGAGCTCGCCCGCCAGCGCCCGGCGGTTCAAGGTCTCGATATCCGCCAGCTGGTGGACGTAGCGGAGGTCGCCGGTGTCGATCTTTCCCTCGGCG
>JBIOTT010000032.1:0-12641 GCA_044866195.1 Gemmatimonadales bacterium | reverse complement strand
GGCGGGGCCGGGGATGCGCCGCGACTCGCCGTTTACGGTGATGTTTAGCTCAGTCATACCTACAAAAAGATACACCGCAGAGACGCAGAGAACGCAGAGGGGAACGTTTAGTGGTCGTTCTCTGCGTCCTCTGTGTCTCTGCGGTTCAAATCCAATGATCCAGGAACTCGACGGCCGCCTTTGCTGGATCGGGTGCGTACCACAGCGCCCGGATCGCCGCCACGCCGTACGCCCCCGCGCCAACGAGCTCGGGGACGCGTTCCGGGGTGACGCCGCCGATTGCGATCACCGGAAGCCCCAGCGCCGCGCAGGCCGTCACCAGCGGCAGCCCGGCCGGCCGGCCGGGATGGGTGGGCGTCGGGTAGATCGTGCCGACCATGAGATAGTCGGCGCCTTCGTCCCTGGCGGCCGATGCTTCCTCCACCGAATGCACCGAGCGGCCGATCCAGCCGTGAGGGAATACCCGGCTGGCGTCGCGGGGCGCGAGGTCGGACCTGCCCAGCTGCACCCCGGTGGCCCCGACGGCGGCAGCGACGTCGGGCCGTCCGTTCACGAAGACCGCCGCCTCGGGCGGCCGGGCGAGCGCGGCCAGCCGCTCCGCGGCGGCGACCAACGCCTTGGTCGTGGCGCGGCGGTCGCGGGCGTGCAGCGCGACGGCCGAACCGCCGGCCGCGAGAGCCGCCGCCCGCACGCCCAGATCGCTGAGCGCCAGCACTGCCGCGTCGGTGATGGCGTGGAGCCGAGGCAGGGGGCGGCGTGCGCTCACGTAAACCGGTCGCCCACGGTGACGCCGCGCCCTCGCACCCACGCGTCCACCGTGATCCGGGTCTTGCCCGCGGGCTGGACCTCGAGCACTTCGATCGCTTCGTCCTGACAGGCAATGACCAATGAGCGCCGTCCGGCAGCCAGGACTTCGCCCGGCGTGCCAGTTCCGCTGACCACCCGAGCGCCGAAGAGCTTGACCGGGTCGTCGCGGTGCATGGCCCAGGCGCCCGGCGTCGGATCGAACGCCCGCACCCGGCGGGCGGCGCCGAGAGCCGGCCCGGTGAAGGAGAGGCGGGTCGTATCCCGGTCGATCTTGGGCGCGTAGGTCGCCGCCGAATGGTCCTGCGGATCACCCGGAAGATCCCCCTTTCCGAGCCGGGCCACCACCTCGACCAGCGCCTCGGCGCCGATGTCGGCCAGCCGGTCGCTCAAGCTCCCACCAGTCTCATCTGGTGCGATCGGAGTCGAGGCACGGTTCAGCACCGGGCCGCTGTCGAGTCCGGCCTCCATGCGCATGATGCTCACGCCGGTGATCTCATCGCCGTTCAGGATGGACCAGGGAATCGGGGCGGCGCCACGGTAGCGCGGCAGGAGCGAGGCGTGGACGTTGATCATGCCCCGCGGCGGCACGGCCAGGATCTCCGGCCGCAGGATGTGGCCGTACGCCACGACGACACCCAGGTCCGCCCTGAGGTGGCGGAGGCTGGCTGCAAAGAGATCGCCCACCGGTCGCTCGGGCTGCAGCAGGGGGAGGCCGGCGTCGATGGCTGCGCGTTTGACTGGAGGTGGGACCAGCGTGGTGCGCGAGCGTCCTTGGGGCCGGTCCGGCTGGGTCACCACGCCGACCACTTCGCTCCGGTGATCGAGCAGGGCTCGGAGCGACGGCACCGCGAACTCCGGCGTGCCGAAGAAGACAACCCGCATCACTCCGGCCGGGCAGTCGCCGGTTGGACCTCTTTGAGGTAGCTGTTGTCGTCCTTGTGCTCGCGCTTCCATCGCGCCAGCAGGACGCGTCGCTTCATCAGCCCGAGATGGTCGAGGAACAGGATGCCGTCGAGGTGGTCGATCTCGTGCTGAATCGCCCGAGCGGTCAGACCGCCGGCCTCGAGTCGGAACGGCCGTCCCTCGCGATCCAGCGCCTCGAGCACCACCCGCTCGGCCCTGGTGACGTCGCCGTAGATGTCTGGAATCGAGAGACAGCCCTCCTCGGCGGTGGTGCGGCCCTCCGACTCTACGATGACCGGATTCACCATGGCGAAGCGCTGGCCCTCGGCGTCGATCACGGCCACCCGGCGCGTCAACCCCACCTGATTCGCGGCCAGGCCCACCCCGCGGGCCGCGTCCATCGTCTCGAACATGTCGTCGATTACGGTCCGGAGCTCATCGTCCACCGCGGCGACCTCGGCGCTCCTTTGGCGCAGCGCCGGCGAGCCAAGGAGATGCAGCGAAAGTAGACTCATCCAGCCTGAACGGGTGCGCTGGCCTGGCCGATGCGGACGATCCGGGCGCGCTCGACCACCACCGTGGCCGACCCGCTCTCGACCGTCACCCGGTCGTCCTTGATGTCTTTCACCTTCCCGATGAGACCGCCGCTGGTGACGACCTCGTCTCCCCGCTTGAGCCCGGCGAGCAACTGCTCGTGCTTCTTCCGTGCCTGGCTCTGAGGCCGGATGATGAGGAAGTAGAACACCAGGCCGATGGCGAGGACCTGCAGGATCAGGATGCTGAAGCCGCCGCCCCCGGAGCCCGGGGCTGGCGCCATGGCGAACAGCAGGGCAGGGGTCACGTGTCTCCTCGGTGGTAGCGGTCGAGCCAGGCTCGGCGCCAGAGGTCGAAAGTTCCGTCGCGGATCCGCTCGCGGGCCTGCTCGCCCAGCCGGACCACGAACCGGATGTTGTGAATCGAGATCAGGCGCAGGGCGAGCATGTCCTCGACCATGAAGAGGTGGCGCAGGTAGCCCCGCGGAAACGTAGTGCATGTCTCGCAGTCGCACTCGGCGTCCAGCGGGGCGTTCGATCCCTTGAAGGCGGCGCCCTTCACATTGGCCCGACCGGTCGGCAGCCACGCCGTTCCGTGGCGGCCATTGCGCGTGGCGGCCACGCAGTCAAACAAGTCCACCCCGCGGGCGATGCCCTCGAGCAGATCGGGCGGAAACCCAACGCCCATAAGATAACGGGGGATGGCGGGCGGCATGACCGGCCCGAGCGCCTCGAGAATCCGATGCATGACCGGCTTCGGCTCGCCAACCGAGAGCCCGCCGATGGCCACCCCGGTCCAGGGCCCCCGGGCCAGGATCCCTTCCACCGCCCGGTGCCGCAGGTCGTCGAATGTGCCGCCCTGGATGATGGGCCAGAGCGTCTGGCGGACAGGCGGGCAGGCGGGCAGGCGGGCAGTGACTTCCGAGCTCGAGCCGGCCACGGAGCTCCCGTCCGCCCGTCCGCCTGTCCGCCAGTCCGCCTCGAGCTCCACATGCTTCGCCTTACACCGCGTCAGCCACCGCAGCGTCCGCTCCATCCCTTCGCACGCGAGCTCGTAGGGCGCCTGGCCCGGGACCACGTGGTCGAACGCCATCGCAATGTCGGCGCCGAGAGCCCACTGGATCGCAACCGCCCGCTCGGGAGTAAGATGCCGCAGGGAGCCGTCCACGTGGCTGGTGAAGGCGACCCCGTCCTCGGTGATCGTCCGGAGCCCCTCGAGCGAGAACACTTGAAAGCCGCCGGAGTCCGTCAGCATCGGGCCGCTCCAGCCGGTGAACGCGTGCAGGCCGCCCATTTGGTGGACGACCTGCTCGCCGGGCCGGAGGTGGAGATGGTAGGTGTTGGCGAGAACGATCTGGGCCCCGGTGCGCCGGACGTCGGCCGGGTGGAGCCCCCGCACCACGCCGTGGGTGCCTACGGGCATGAAGGCGGGGGTTCTGATCTCTCCATGCGGCAGCGTCAACCGACCGGCGCGCGCGCGGCCGCAAGTGGCCTCGAGCTGGAATTCGAACATCAGGGGATGACTGCTCCCGCCCACCTGCCGGTCATCGGCTGACGGCCGCGAGCACCCGCTCAATCTGTCGGCGGTGCACCAGGTCGTGCGCCGCCATCATGCGAACCATATGCTCCACGCTTTCGGGCCCTCGCTCGCTGTGAAGCCCCGCGCGCTTCCATTGCGCTGGCTCGAGCGAGCAATAGAGCCGGAGGTTGGCAACGCGCAGCGCCCCAAGCTGCGCCAGCACGTCGGGGAGCGGCGTATCGCGGTAGCGGAAGGTCCGGGCCCAGGCGTCCTGGTCATATCCGGGAAGCGGCGGGGTGTCCTGGGTCAGCACCATACGGACCCGGTAACCGTAGACCAGCTCGGTATCCGCCAGGTGATGGGTCACCTCCATCACCGACCATTTACCTGCCTCCGGCCGGCGCAGCGTGGCGGGATCGAGGTCGCGGACCTGCCGCTCCATCCAGGGAACCAGCTCCTTCATCACGGCGAGGGGGTCCCGGTCGCCCAGGACCGCCAGGAGTGCTCGGACGTATTCCGCGGCTGCCGCAGGGGCGTCGCCGGCGGGGTTGGAAAACGTGGTCATGCTCGTCCTCAAGTGCGGATAGCGGATGGCGGATAACGGATAGCGTTTAGACAATCACCATCGCATCACCATACGAATAGAACCGGTATCGCCGCTCGATGGCGTGCCGGTATGCCGCCCGGATGGTGTCGTGCTCCGCGAAGGCGCTCGCCAGCATGAGCAGGGTCGAACGGGGAAGGTGAAAGTTGGTGATCAGCCGGTCGACCACCTTGAAGCGATAGCCCGGCAGAATGAGCAGCGAGGTCTCGCCCGGTCCCGCGGGCACCGCCCCGGTTTCGTCGGCCGCGCTCTCGAGCGCGCGAACCACCGTGGTTCCGACCGCCCAGATCCGGCCGCCCAGCCGCCGGATCTCCCTCGTGAGCGCCGCCAGGCGGTCGGGGATCTCATACCGTTCAGAGTGCATCAGATGATTCTCGATCAACTCGCTCTCCACCGGCTTGAACGTTCCCGAACCGACCTCGAGATCCAGGCCGGCGATCACCACACCCCTCGTGGACAAGGCGTCCAGCAGCTGGTTGGTGAAGTGCAGGCCGGCGGTTGGAGCCGCGACGCTGCCTTCCCGCTTCGCATAGACGGTCTGGTAACGGGTGACATCCATCGGACCGGGCTCCCGGGTGATGTAGGGCGGGAGCGGTACTCGCCCGCTCCGGCGCATCACGTCCTCCGCGCTCGCGCCCAGCACGCGAACCCTCCGGTGCCCGTCGGCCAGGACTTCCACCGTCTCGATCGCGATGTCCTGGTCGAGCTGAATCCGCTTGCCCGGCTCCAGAGCGCTGCCCGGCTTGCCCAGCGCCAGCCAGGTTCCATCCGTGGCCGGCCGGATCAGCAGGACTTCTGCTGGGGCTCCCGAGGGGCGAACCCCAATGAGCCGTGCCGGCCGGACCCGGGTGGTGTTCAGCACCAGCAGGTCCCCAGCCGGGATCAGGTTCAGGAGGTCGCTGAAGATCAGGTCTTCCAGCAGCGGCGACCCGCCTACCAGCCCGACCGGCCGACCCACCAGCAGCAGGCGGCTCGCAGTGCGCTCCTCGATGGGCGTTTGCGCCACGAGCTCCGGCGGGAGCTCGTAGTCGAAGTCGGACGCCGTGTAGCGTGGCTCGGTCAAAAGAGCGCGGCCTGGCTGGAGGGAGGAGCGATGCCGAAGCGGCGATAGGCGTTGGCAGTGGCGCAGCGGCCGCGCGGCGTGCGTTCGAGAAAACCCTGCTGGATCAGAAACGGCTCGTAGACCTCCTCCAGGGTGCCGGCGTCTTCCCCGACTGCCACCGCCACCGTGCCCAGGCCCACGGGCCCGCCGGCGAACTTCTCGATGATGGTCAGCAGAATCCTGACGTCCATGTCGTCCAGCCCGAACTCGTCCACGTTGAGCCGGCCCAGCGCGTCCACCGCGACCGGCCCGGTGATGCTGCCCGCGGCGCGCACCTGGGCAAAGTCCCGCACGCGCCGCAGCAGCCGGTTGGCGACGCGGGGCGTCCCCCGGCTCCGCCGCGCGATCTCGAGCGTCCCGGCTTCGTCGATCGGCACCTTGAGGATTCCTGCCGAGCGGGCGACGATGGTGCGCAGGTCGTCCGCCTGATAGAAGCCCAGCCGTTCGACGATGCCAAATCTGGCTCGCATCGGCGGCGTGAGCTGGCCGAAGCGGGTAGTCGCGCCGATCAAGGTAAACCGCTCCAGCGTCATGGGGATGGTCTGAGCGTGGGGGCCATCGGCGATCCGCACGTCCACCCGGAAGTCTTCCATTGCCGGATAGAGATATTCCTCCAGCGCAGGCCTGAGCCGGTGAATCTCATCGATGAAGAGCATGTCCGCCGGGCCCAGGCCGGTGAGCAGCCCGACCAGATCGCCTGGCTTCTCCAGCACCGGCCCCGACGTGGTGCGAAGCTGCACCCCCATCTCGCGCGCCATTAGCATCGCCAGGGTGGTCTTGCCGAGGCCGGGAGGGCCGAAGAACAGGATATGATCGAGCGTGTCCTTGCGGGCGCGCGCTGCGTCGACCGCGATCTGGAGCGACGCCTTCACCTGCTCCTGGCCCACGAACTCATCCAGCCGCGACGGCCTGAGCGCGGCGTCGGCGGCCGGCTCGTCCGGCAGCGGGTCTGGGGTGGTGATCTGGAGACGGGCCATGAAACCTCGAACTGCGTGAACGGTAAACGGTGAACGGTGAACGGGGGATGCGTTGCCGGGAACCGCCCGTTTACCGTTTACCGTTCACGGCCTGCCATCGGACAATCGGGCGCTCGCCGGGCTCGAGCTCCTGCACTGCGCGGCAATGGGTGCAACGGTCCCGGGTCCGCGCCGTGCCAAGCGGCACCAGCTTTCGGTTGGTCGTCCCACAGCGAGGGCAGTTCCATTCCGCAGTCACCGCCGGCACGGTCATCACCCGAGCTCCCCGGTTGAGAGTGGGAAGGCCCTTCTCACTTCTTACTGCCGGCAAGGCCGGTCAGCGCCTGTCGCACCACCACCGCCGTGTCGCCGTGCGCTCCATTCGCGAGCGCGCTCCGGACCGCTTCTTCCGCCGCAGCGGGCGCGTAGCCCAGCGCGACCAGGGCCCGCACCGCCTGGTCGGAGCCCGAG
Source organism: Gemmatimonadales bacterium (assembly GCA_044866195.1). Taxonomy (GTDB): domain Bacteria; phylum Gemmatimonadota; class Gemmatimonadetes; order Gemmatimonadales; family GWC2-71-9; genus DASQPE01. The sequence goes on along the minus strand of JBIOTT010000032.1, from coordinate 5,746 downwards.
GCCGGGTGCTCAGCCGGACTTGCGGCGATGTCGTCGAACCGGTCGCGCAGCTCCAGCACCAGCCGCTCCGCCTTCTTCCGTCCGATCCCGGTTACCGTGCTGAGGGCCGCGATGTCTCGCTCCCGGATGCTCCGAACCGCGCGGTCCGGCCCGAGCGCCGACAGGACCGCGAGCGCGAGCTTGGGCCCGAAGCCGCTCGCGCCAAGCAGCCGCTGGAAGATCACCCGGTCGGCGGTGCGATCGAAGCCGAAGAGTGCCCACCCGTCTTCCCGCACCACCAGCTCGGTATGAAGGGTCACCCGCGCACCGCGCGGAGGCAGCCGCTCGTACACGCCGAGCGGCACCGTCACCGCGTAGCCGACGCCACCGTCGGTCTGCACCACGACGGTCTCCCCTTCACGGTCGGCAAGGACCCCGGTGACGCTCGCGATCATCGGGCGCCCAGCAGTGGTCGCCCTCCCGCGCGCCGGCCGGCCAGCACCAGGTGCGTCAACGCGATCGCGACGCCGTCGGCGGCGTCGGCGGGCTCCGGCGCCTGCCGCAGCCGGAGCAGCTGCGCGACCATGTAGCCGACCTGCGGCTTGAGGGCTGCTCCCCGGCCCACCACGGTCTTCTTCACCATTGCCGGTGTGTACTCCATGATCGGCACGCCAGCCTCCTCCGCCGCGAGCAGGACCACGCCGCGAGCATGGCTCATGACCATGGTGGTGCGCGCGTTCCGGGCATAAAAGACGCTTTCCACCGCCATGACGTCGGGCTGGTGGCGAGCCAGGAGTGCCGTGATCCCATCGTGAATCACGCGCAACCGGGAGGGCAGGGGGTCGCGTGCTTTCGTGGCCAGGATGCCGCACTCGATCAGCCGGGCCGGGCGTCCGGCCCCCGACTCCACCACGCCGAAGCCCAGGACCGCGGTGCCGGGATCGATGCCGAGTACCCTCATGGGGTCGCTCGGCTCAGGCTTCGGCCTCTGCCAGCTGGGCTGCGTCGATGTCGAAATTCGAGAAGACCTTCGAAACGTCTTCCAGCTCCTCGAGGCTCTCCACCAGCTTGAGGATTCGCTCCGCGTCCGCCCCTTCGACCTTCACGGTATTCTTCGGCACCATGGCGAGCTCGGCCGAGTCGATTGCGAGCCCCCGGGCGCGCAGCGCATCCTGCACCGCGTGGAACGCGCCGGGGGAGGTCGTCACCAGGTACTGCTCGCCTTCCCGGCTCAAATCCTCGGCCCCGGCATCGAGTGCGGCCTCGAGGGTTGCGTCTTCGTCCTGGCGGGCGGCGTCGAGATAGATCTGCCCCTTGCGCTCGAACATCCAGCCGACCGAGTTCGAGGCGCCGAGGTTGCCTCCGTTTCGGCTGAACGCATGGCGGATCTCGGCGACCGTCCGGTTCGCGTTGTCGGTTGTTGCTTCGATGAAGATCGCCGCGCCGCCCGGCCCGTATCCTTCGTAGGTGAGCTCCTCGAACGAGGCCCCATCGAGCTCGCCGGTGCCCTTCTTCACGGCACGCTCGATGTTCTCCTTCGGCATGTTGACGGCGCGGGCCGAGTCGATCGCCAGCCTGAGCCGGGGATTACCGTTGGGATCGCCGCCGCCGGCCTTGGCCGCGACGGTGATCTCCCGGATGATCTTGGTCCAGGCCGAGGCCCGGCGGGCATCCGTCACCGCCTTCTTGCGCTTGATCTGCTTCCATTTGCTGTGACCAGCCATCACCGAACTCCTTGCTGCTCCCAAAGTTGCCCAAACATAGGGCGCCGGTCAGCCGGCGTCCAGCACGTTCGAGAAATATTTGCACCGCAGAGGCGCAGAGAACACAGAGAAATGCACGTTCTGTGTGGGTGCGGCGGCACGGCATCGCGGTGCCTGCCCAGCACCCACCACAATTGCCGTTCTCTGTGTCCTCTGCGCCTCTGCGGTGAATCAGTTGTCAAGCACGTCGCAATGCCGTCCGCGCAGCCCGCGCCGCCTGGGCCAGCGCCTCGCCGGCATCGACGCCGGCGCCCTCGCGGGCCGGCGCCACCAGCTGGCTCAGGACCTGGGCCGCGGCGAGCCGCTCACCGCCCTCCAGTTCGGCCATCGCGGCGGCGAGCGCTCGCCGGAGCGGCGGCGGAAGCATGAGGCTGGACACTCGCTGGCCCAGAGCCATGACTCGGCGCCGGTGGGCTCGTTCCGGCAGCGGTGGATCGGCAAACAGATCCTGGGCGATCCGCACTGTGAGCCAGAGCGCGAAGATGCCGTCCCGCCGCGGTCCGCGGGCAGTCTGGGGAAGCAGCGCCAGCAGCGGTGCAGCCCAGCTCATGTGAGCGCCCGGCACAGCGTCGTGTACACCGCGTCCGGCTGGATCTCCTGCATGCAGAGGTGATGCCCCAGCGGACACTCGGGGCCCCCACCCACGCTACACGGCCGGCACGACAGATTGCGCTCCAGCACGAACGCGCGCCCGGCATTGTATGGATGGTAGCCGAACGCGCGCACCGTCGGCCCGAACAGCGCCACGAGGGGAGTGCCCAGCGCCGCCGCCATGTACATCGCGCCGGTATGTCCGCTGACGAGAGCCGCCGCCCGCTTGAGCAGGGCGCCGGTTCCCTGGAGCGACAAAACCCCCGCCGCGTTCACCGCGCGAGTGCTGCTGCGGGCCGCCACCTCGGCAGCAACCATCGTATCGTCGGGTCCGCCGACCAGTACCGCGTCAGCACCGGTCGAGGCCACCCGGCGCACCAGCCGGATCCAGTACTCCAGCGGCCACCGCTTGGTGGCCTGGCCCGCGCCCGGCGCGAATGCGACAAACGGCCGCTCCCTGCCGATGCCGGCCTGCGTCAGCCAGGCCTCAGTCTGCTGTTCGCTGTCGGGGTTGAGAAAGAACTCCGCCGGCCCGCCGTCCGGGGCGATGTCGAGGTCTCCGGCGGCATCGAAGTAGCGCTCCGCCACGGTCGCGTCTTCGGGATAATGGTTTCGCTTGGTGCGAATCAGCAGCTCTCGCGCTACCCGGTACCGCGGGGCGCTGCGCCAGTGACCTGGCACCAGCAGACGAAGCAGCCAGCTCCGCGGGCCGTTCTCCAGGTCGAGCAAATAATTGAAGCGGGTCGCCCGGAGCCGGGCAGCCACGCGGAGCAGCGAGTCCCCTGGGGCAAGGCCGATGACGTCGTCCACCCGGGGATTGTCCGCCAGCAGCGGAGCGTAACGCCGCCGGGTCAGGACTGTCAGACGCACCTGCGGATGCCTCTGCCGGATGACCCGAAAGAGCGGAGTAGTCAGCAGAACGTCGCCCAGCGACCCGAGCCGAACCGCAAGTATGTGGGGCGAGACCACGATGAGGTTCACGAGGGGAATGTACGGAGCACCGAGAGGCGGTGCCAGCGGCCAAGTGCTTGACCTGACGCGTTGTGCACCCTCCGTCGACAGCCTAACTTTCGCCCATGAGCCGCCCCAGGAGCATCCTCTGGGTGGACGATGAGGTCGAAAGCCTCACGTCCCACATCCTCTTTTTGCAGGAGCAGGGTTTCACGGTCGAGACGGCCACCCACGGCGACGACGCCATCGTCCTGCTCCAGCGCCAGAATTACGGCGTCGTGCTCCTGGACGAGCAGATGCCGGGCCGGCGCGGCCTCGAGTTGTTCCACTCGATCCGGGCCATGGACAACGCCCTCCCCGTCGTCATGGTCACCAAGAGCGAAGAGCCCGATACGCTGCGCGACGCGATCGGCGCCGAGGTGTCCGACTATCTCACCAAGCCGGTCAATCCCCGCCAGATCCTGTCAGTGGTGACCCGGCTGCTCGAGGGTGATCGGATCCGGCAGCAGCGGCTGTCCCGCGACTTTACCACCCGCTTCCGGGAGCTGGAGTCGCGGCGACACTCACCCATGGCCTGGCGTGAGTGGGTCGAGCTGGTGGTGGAGCTGGCTGAGTGGGAAGTGCGGCTGGGCGAAGCCGACGAGCCCGGATTGCAAGACGCGTTGCGGACTCTGCAGGACAGTCTTCGCGAGGACTTCGCCGGCTATCTCCGGCGAAACTACGCCAACTGGCTGCACGATTCCCGCATCGATCGGCCGCCGCTCTCGGTGGACATCGGGGCCGAGTTCCTGCGCCCGCTGCTCAAGAGCCACCGCCGGGCCATGCTGGTCGTGGTGGACTGTCTGCGGCTCGACCAGTGGGCGATGCTGCGGCCGATCATCGCCCGCCGGTTCGACGTCGAGAGCGCGCACTACTTCTCGATCCTGCCGACGGCCACCCCATTCGCCCGCAACTCCATCTTCAGCGGACTGTTTCCCGCCGAGATCGCAGCGCGCTATCCGAAATGGTGGATGGAGCAGGACGAGGCCAGCCTCAACGCCCACGAGGCCGAGCTTCTACTGGAGCAGTTGCGCGAGGTCTGCGGCCGGAACGTGCCGGTGCGCTACGAGAAGGTCTTTACTTCGTCGGACGGCGAGAGCCTGCTCAAGCGGCTGCCGGGCCATCTGGCGCAGGACGGCGTGACCGCGCTGGTCTTCAATTTCATCGATCAGCTCACCCACGGGCGCACCGAGAATCTCACGCTCTACGAAGTAGCCCGGGATGCATCCTCCCTCCGAAGCCTGACCCGGACCTGGTTCGAGCGGTCTCCCCTGTGGGACGCATTGCGCGAGGCCGAGCGACGCGGCGTGCCCGTCCTGCTCACGACCGATCACGGATCGATCCATTGCCACACCCCGGCGACTGTGTACGCCAAGCGCGACACCACGTCGAACCTGCGCTACAAGTTCGGTGACGACCTCCGGGCCCAGGATTCCGACGCGGCTCTCACAGTGGAAGACCTCCCCAGCTACGGACTACCGCCGCGCGCGCCCGGCACCCGGCTTCTGCTCGCAACCGGCGATCGGTTCTTCGTCTACCCGACCAAGCTGCGGGAGTATCAGGCTCGCTACCGAGGAGCATTCCTGCACGGGGGCGTCTCGCCGGAAGAGGTGATCCTCCCGATCGCGCTGCTTACGCCCAGGCACACCTGATCGTGAGCCCTGGATTCCGACTTCTCCGCCTGGTGAATCCCTACCGGGGGCTGCTGGGGCTCGCCCTGTTCACCACCTTCCTCGCTTCTCTGCTCGACGGCATTGTGCTGGTCATCCTCATCCCCCTGCTCAAGCACCTCTTCGGGACGGCGGGGTCGCTGCGGCCCGGATCGACTCAGCTCGAGTTGGTGATCAACCGGGTGGTGGAGCCGCTGGTGGCCGGGGTCTCGCCGGGCGAGGCGGCCGGACGACTCGTCGTGGTGCTGGCCGCGGGCCTGTTGCTCAAGAACGCCCTGTCCTACGCCTCCACCCAGCTGTCCGTGGGAGTCCAGGAGGGGGTGGTACGGGATCTTCGGAGCCGCATCTTTTCTCATTTGCTGACTCTGGACTTCGGCTACTTCCAGCGAACCCGGACCGGACAGCTTATCGCCGGTATCATCACCGAGGTGGATCAAACCAAGACCGCTGTCACCGCGTCACTGCTCGCGCTCTTCCAGAATCTGGTGGTGGTGGCGGTGACGCTGGTGATCCTGAGTCAGATCTCCCTGCGACTCACTCTGTTCACTCTCGCCTTCGTTCCCTTGCTGGTGTGGCTGCTTCAAAAGCTGCTGGGCCGGCTGCGGCGCCACTCTCGTGCGCGGACCCGGGAGCGAGGCGAGGTCACGGCCACGGTGACCGAGCGCTTGGGTGCCATCCGGCTGATTCGCTCTTACGGCGAGGAGGCTCGGGAAGCCGCGGGCTTCGACGCCCAGACCAATCGGTACCGCAAGC
>JBIOTT010000031.1:0-37523 GCA_044866195.1 Gemmatimonadales bacterium | reverse complement strand
GTGAGCTACGGAGTTGCCGGGCTCAAGACCCACGCCAAGGTGATGCTGGTGGTGCGGCGGGAGGGAGAGACGATGCGCCGGTACGTCCACATCGGCACCGGCAACTACAACCCGAAGACGGCTCGGTTATACACTGACTTTGCGTTGCTCTCCGATGATCCCGATCTCGGCGGCGACCTGACCGACCTGTTCAACGTGCTTACCGGCTTTGCCCAGCCATCCGGCTACCGGAAGCTGATCGTAGCGCCGCGCGGGATGCGGGAGCGCTTTATCGAGATGATCCGGCGGGAGATCCGGCACAAGGAGGCCGGTCGCCCGGCCCGCATCTTTGCCAAGATGAACGCCCTGGTCGACCCGGACATCATCGCCGCGCTCTACGAGGCGTCCGGGGCCGGCGTGTCCATCGATCTCATCGTACGCGGCATCTGCTGCCTCCGGCCCGGCCTGGCCGGCGTCAGCGACAATATCCGGGTGATCAGCATCATCGGCCGCTTTCTCGAGCACTCCCGGGCATTCTACTTCCTGAACGGTGGGCAGGAAGAGGTGTACATCGGTTCGGCCGACTGGATGCCGCGCAACCTGGACCGGCGAATCGAGTGCGTCCTTCCGATCCAGAATCCCGCCCATCGTCAGACGATCCGCACGCTGCTCGAGCTCATGTGGAGCGACAACCGCCAGGTCTGGGAGCTGCGCGCCGGCGGCACCTACGAGCAGAGGCGCCCGTCCAGTCCGGAGACGGAACGGGCGACGCACAGGATATTGGCGGAGGCGGTTAGCCGGTAGCGCTTCAATACGCCATCTTTCCCATCTCGGCAAACCTCTTCATCAACTCCTGCTGCTCGGTCGACAGGTGCTCCGGCACCGTGACCCGGATCTCCACCAGCTGATCTCCCCGCCGGCCGTTCTTTTCGATTCCCATGCCTTTCACCCGGAATCGCCGGCCCGGCTGGGTTCCCGGGGGGATCTTGAGCATGACCTTCTTGCCGTCGAGCGTGCGCACCCGAAGCCGGGTCCCGAGCACCGCCTGCGCCAGGTTGATCGGGACTTCGCAAACGAGGTCGAGTCCCTCGCGCCGGAAGAACCGGTCCGGCTGCACCTGAAAGGTCACGATGAGATCGCCGGCGGGCTGCCCGGCACGGCCCGGCAAGCCCTGGCCTGTCAGGCGGACCTTGGTGCCGGACTCGGTGCCGGGCGGCACCGTGATCGACACCCGCCGCTCGGTTCGAACCTCGCCGGCGCCGTGGCAAGTCGGGCACTGCTCCGACGGAATCTTGCCGCGCCCCCGGCATTGAGGACACGGGCGGGTGACGGCGAACCCACCCTGCCCGAAGGAGATCGTGCCGCGACCCTGGCACTCCGGGCAGGTCGAGAAGGTTGCCCCCGGCGCTCCGCCGCTGCCGTGGCACGTCGGGCACGCCTCGGTCACCGGAAGGTTGACGGACACCCTCCCTCCGAGCGTCGCCACCCGGAAGGGCACATCCACCAGCGCCTCGAGGCTCTCGCCCCGCTCCTCCCGCCGCCCTCGCCCAAAGATGGACGAGAAGATGTCGCCCAGCCCAAATCCGCTGAAGTCGCCAAGGTCGACGTCTTCGGTGCTGAAGCCGCCACCGAAGCCGCGCCCGGCTCCGCCGGCACCCGCGCCAGCACCGGCTGGACGCCGCGCGAATCCGTCGAACGCGCCCAGCTTCCGCATCTGATCGTAGTGCTTCCGCTTCTCTGGGTCGGCCAGAATCGAATGCGCCTCGGAGACCTCCTTGAACCGCTCGGCCGCCTGCGGATTGTTGGGATTAGCATCCGGATGGTATTGCTTGGCGAGCCGCCGGTACGCCTTCTTGATCGCCTCCTGGCTGGCCGAGTCGGAGACCCCGAGGATCTGATAGAAGTCTTTGGCTGCCACGTCAGTCTGCGCCCTGGGTCGAGTAGACCTGGACCCGCGCTGGCCGCACCAGCTGGCCCTTGAACCGGTAGCCAGTCTGGAAGGTCGCGCTCACCATGTGATCCTTGGCCGCGTCTGGCGCCGGCACCGTCGAGACCGCTTCGTGCTCGCTGGGATCGAACGCGCGCCCGACCGGGTCGATCCGTTCGACTCCGGCTGCCTCGAGCTCCTTCCGCAGCTTGCGGTCGACCAGGGCGAGCGCCTCGCGCAGCGCATCCTGAGGCGTGTTGCGGGCATCGTCCACGATGCGATCGAGATCATCGAGCACGTCGAGCAGCCGGATCACGAACGCCGCCTGCGCTCGATCGGACAGCTCGACCCGCTCTCTCGCGATGCGCTTGCGGTAGTTGTCGAACTCGGCTGCGAGGCGCAGGTAGCGATCCCGAGCCTCGGCGACTTCGCCCTCGAGTCGGCGGATTGCTTCGGGCGCCGGCTCCACCGGAACGCCGGCGACTCCAGCAGCCGCGCGTTCGGCGTCACCCTCCGCTCCAGGGCCGGCGCCGTCCGGCGGCACAGGCCCGGGGCCGGCTTCGCCGTGCCCCGGCTCCTTGTTGCTAAACCAATCGTTGTCAGGCACTTGCATGCTCACCACTCCAAAGGTCCGGAGTAAGATAACCGCGGCCCACCTACAGCGGAGTCGGGCAAACCGGCCGACTCCCGCACGGTCTACTACACCGGCGCCACGGCCCGAAGACGCCTGAGCAACCGATAGAGCGCTGCCTGGGCCGCGCGCGCCCGGATCTCTCCGCGCGAGCCGGGGAGGACCACGCACAACGCTGCTACATCGTCGCCGAACGCTGTTGCTAACCAGATGGTGCCGACCGGCTTCTCCGGAGTCCCGCCTCCGGGCCCTGCGATCCCCGTGACGGCCGCAGTCAGGCCGGCGCCGAGCCGCCGGGCAGCGCCCACCGCCATGGCCCGCACGACCTCCTCGCTGACTGCACCGTGTCGCTCGATCAGTGCGGCAGGAACATCGAGGAGCGAGGTTTTGAGAGCGTTGTCGTAAGCGACTACCCCGCCGGTGAACACGTCGGAGCTGCCCGGCGTATCGGTGAGCCGCTTCGCGAGCAGGCCGCCGGTGCAGGACTCCGCGACGGCGATCCGGAGGTCTCGCGCGCGCGCCGCCTCGAGCACGAGGGCGGCCAGATCGGTGGCTCCCTCGCCGTAGGCGTGCTCACCCGCGCGCTGGTGCAGCAGATCAGCCGCGGCACGCAGCCGCTTCTCGGCCGCGTCGGCGGGCAGCCCCCACGCCGTCAGCCGCAGATCTACGCCGTCCTCGCCCGGCAGGTACGCCAGCGTGAGCGGCGCAATGGCGGACTCGATCTCGCCCAACCGCTCAGCCAGGGTGGATTCGGGAATGCCGGTGGTCCGAACCGTGAGCGATCGGACCACGGTTCCAGACCCGGCCGCCACCAGCCGCGGAATGACCTCGTGCCGGAGGAGGTTCCGCATTTCCCCCGGAACGCCGGGCAGCATGATGACCAGGCCACGAGCGCCCTGCGAGGCTGACATCTGGGCCCCATCCAGCCAGAGGCCGGGAGCCGTGCCCCACCGGTTGGGCAGCAGGACGGCCCCCAGCGGCACTTCGGCCTGCACCCGATTGGATGGCACCGGAACGCGCCCCAGTCTGGCGAACCGGGCAACCAGCGCGTCCCAGACCGCCTGGTCGAAGACCAGCGGGGCGCCCAGCAGCTCGGCCACGGCCCGCTTGCTGATGTCATCGCGGGTGGGGCCCAGGCCGCCGGTGGTGAGCACGGTTCCGGTGCGCTGGAGCGCCTCGGCCACGGCCGCGCGAATCTCGCCGGCCTGGTCGCCTACCGAGGTGCGCCGCACGACCCGCACGCCGTGCTCGCCGAGGGCGCGGGCAACCTCGGCCCCGTTGCTGTCGAGGGTGTAGCCGAGCAGAAGCTCGGTGCCGATGGTGATGAGCTCAATATCCATGACCCTAACTACAAACCACAGAGGCGCAGAGAGCGCAGAGGGCTCCGACCTGACCGGAGCTCCGCCTCTTGCGGCACCGACGATTCACGTGGGTTGGGGCGAGGAGATTCGGCCCTTCGATGAGACCTCTGCGCTCTCTGCGCCTCTGCGGTTCAAATGATTCACCGGGCGCGCGCGGAGAAGAGATAGCGATTGCGGTAGATATAAACGGCGAAGGAGTAGACCGTGAGGAGCGCTGCGACAGCGAGGGTCACGGCGACGAAGCCCCCGTGGAACTCGTTCCAGTAGTCCGCGAAGCGGCTGTGCTCCCAGCCCAGCGGCTTCCGGGCGTCGCGGAAGGCGAACCACGCGATCGTGGCGCCGATGAAGATGTTCTGGATGACAGTCTTGAGCTTGCCGGCGCCGCCGGCAGGGATGACGACGCCCCGCCGCTTGGCCCACCAGCGAAAGCCGGTCATCGCCAGCTCGCGACCAATGAGCAGGAGGCAGACCCACAGCGGAATGCTGCCCCACAGCGGAATGTCGTAGAGGTCGTGGCGCTGGCGCGAGATCCAGTAGATCGGGATCAGGGTCGAGAACAGCAGGAGCTTGTCGGCGATCGGATCGAGCAGAATGCCGAGATCGGTGACCTGCTTGCGCGAGCGGGCGAGTCGCCCATCGAAGACGTCGCTCACCGCCGCGACGATGAAAATCACGAAGCAGATGAGCTTGGGCCAGTAGCCCGCGATGAACGGCAGCAGCGCGATCACCGGCGTGAAGCAGATCCGTACGATGGTGATGATGTTGGGCAGCGTCCACATGCTCGCCCCTAACCGAGCGCCTTGACGACGCTCTTGCTGATCGCGCGGAGCGTGTCGAACACCCCGTCGCCGGTCAGCGCCACCGCCTCGAAGTAGGGCGCCCGCTCGACCCATTGGCCGTCCTGCTGGTACAGCAGATACTCGCCTTCGTGGTAGGGATCAGGCGTGAGCCGCTGTCTGGCGGGATCGCTCACCGCCCACCCCGGGTTGAGGGCGGCTTGCAGCTCGGGGATCGGGGCCGCGTTCGGGAGATCGCGCTTGTTGTACTGGACGGCGAACGGGATCCGGGTCATGTCGTAGCCGTACTGCGCCATGTTCTCGTACAGGTTCTGCATGGCCTCGATGTTCGCGTCCATACGGTCGATCTGGCTGTCGGCCACGAACACTACCCCGTCGACGCCCTTGAGGATCAGCTTGCGGGAGGCATTGTAGTAGACCTGGCCGGGAACGGTGTACAGGTGGAACTTCACCTTGAACCCCCGCACCGAGCCGAGGTCCACCGGAAGAAAGTCAAAAAACAGGGTTCGCTCTGTCTCGGTCGCGAGGGAGATCATCTTGCCGCGCGACCCGGGAGCGACCTTGTTATAGACGTGCTCCAGGTTGGTCGTCTTCCCGCCAAGCCCGGGCCCGTAGTAGACCAACTTGCAGTTGATCTCGCGGGACGCGTAGTTGATCATCGACATGCGGCGGCGTCTCCCTCAAGCACCGAAGAGCTTGTCGATCTCGTCCTCGGCCTCGCCCAGAAACTCGGTCGCCATGCCCGGCCCCCGTCCCTCTTTCCCATCGCGGTCGAACATCCCGGTGAACAGCTGGTTGAGCTCGCCCACGGCCGGCTTGACCCGCAGCTTGACCAGCCCGAGCGTGGTCCGGTTGTCGAACAGCACCACCAGGATCACCCGGCGCGCGATGTCGGCGAGGTACATCGATTCCCGCTCGCCCTGGTGAAACAGGGACCCGAACTCAGGCTCGCCCAGCATGCGGGCCAGCTGGTCGTTGGCGCTGAAGTCGGCGGCGGTGAGCGAGGCGAAGGCAGTGGGATCGAAGACCGGCGCTTCGCCCACGGTCGCGACCAGCTGCCCCGTTCGGTCGACGATGAGCGCAGTTCGCGCGCTCGCAGCCCGCAGGAAGCGGATCAGGATCGCCTGGAGACGCTGCGCGTCGTCCTCGCGAAACGACCAACTGGAAGCACCCGCACTCATGCGGGACCCCTCATCCGAGGGCGTCTTCCATCCGGCGCACGATGCTGTCCGCCCGGCGGCGGAGCACCGGATGGGTTTCCCAGGCGAGGTAGTCGCGCAGCAGGCGGATGGTCTCCACATCCTGCTGCCCGGCGAGAAAGCCCAGCGCAGCCAGGCGACGGAGCGGCTGCCCGCTGAACAGATCCTGCCGGTGGTAGGCGAACCGGTACTGGGCAAGGAACCACCCAGCCACCAGGCCAGCGGCCGCTCCCCCAGCGAATAGCGCCGTACGGGAACGCATCAGGGCACCTCCTGGCGCGCGCTCAGCGCATGGGCGAGCGTCACGCCGTCCACGTACTCCAAGTCGCCCCCCATAGGGAGCCCGCGGGCCAGGCGGGTTACCCGGGCCCCGAGACCGACCAGGAGCTGCTGGATGTAGGTCGCGGTCACTTCCCCCTCCATCGACGGATTGGTGGCGAGGATGACCTCACGCACCGGACCCTGCCGCACCCGCTCGACCAGCCGGTCCAGCCGCAGCGCCTCCGGACCTACCCCGTCGAGCGGCGAGAGCCGGCCGCCGAGCACGTGGTAGCGGCCGCGGAACTCGGTTGCCCGCTCGACCACCGTGACGGCGGACGCCTCCTCCACCACGCAGAGCATTGACGCATCCCGCCGCGGGTCCGCGCAGATCGCGCAGGGCTGCTCCTCGGTCGGGTTGCCGCACTCCCGGCAGGGCCGCACCCGTTCGGCCACCGACGAGAGGGCGGCCGCGAGCCGTCCGGCCTGCTCGGGGGACTGCTGCAGCAGATGAAAGGTGAGACGCTGGGCTGTCTTGCGGCCGATCCCCGGCAGCTTGGCGAACTCGGCGATCAGCTGGTCGATTGCGGCCACCGTCAGAGCGACGGGAAGGGAAACGGCTGCACCTTCCGCATTTCAGCCTGGAGCAGGTCGGCAGCCCGGCGCTGCGCTTCCGCGACGGCTGCGAGCACCAGGTCGCCCAACAGCTCCGCATCGTGCTCCTGAAAAACGGCGGGATCGATCGTCACGGCCCGGATGGTACCGCGCCCGTCGGCTGTCACCCGGACCAGTCCCCCGCCCGCCGTTGTCTCGATGGTGCGGCCCGCCAGCTCGGACTGCAGTTGCTGCAGCCGGCCCTGGACCTGCTGGCTCAACTGAAAGAGCTGCTGAAGATCGGCCATGCCTTCGGGTAAACCTGCCATAGGGCGCAAACTAGAGTTGCAAGAAATCGGCCGCAATAGGGCCGAGCGCTATTCGCTATCTGTCTATCCTCTATCCGCCGCTATCCGCCGGCAGCGTCCTTGCGAATAGCGGCCAGCGGATAGCGGATAGCGTCATTCTACTATCTCCAAATCTAACGCCTCAGCCGCCGTATCGAGCGCCGGGTCCGCGGCCCTGAGGCGCTTGAGGCGATCGGCCCGAATCGAGGCCTCCGACATCCGCTTGGGCGGCTCGGAGCCGGCTGGTCCAGCGCCCGATCCCGCCAACACCCGAAGCCGCACCGGCTCTCCCACCGCCTGCCCAATGACCTCTTCCACCACGGCAGCGTGCTCCTGGAGCGGCTGCACGAACAGCCCACTCGAATCGGCCACCCGGATCGTGACCCATGGAGGCGCCACCTCGGCTGGCTCGGCCGTGGCGACGGCCTCTCCCAGAAACGGCCGGCGCTCGCGCACCGCGGTCACGATTTCAGGCCACGCCACCCGGATGGCGTCGAGTGTGAAGGCGGACGGGCGGACCGGCGGCCGGGCGGACACTGAATCCTCGACCGGACTTGGCCCTGCGCTTGACGCACTTCGTAGCTCCTGTCCGCCTGTCCGCCTGTCCGCCTGCCCGCCGGTCCGCCGGTCCGCCTCCCCGCCTTCGATCACCTGCTGGAGATCGACGATCCGGTCCAGCATTGCCCACCGGAGCAGCAGGGTCTCGACCACGAGCCGGCTGTTGGCCCCCCGGCGAATCGTGGTCTCGCTCTCGGCCAACAGCTTCAACATGCGCAGGGCGTCGCCGGGAGCGAGCGCCTCGCGGTAGCGGCGCAGCGCCTCGCGCATGGCCTCGGTGAGGCCTTCCGGTTCCGAACCAAGCTGGAGCATGAGCAGCGCGCGCAGCGCCTCCCCTGCGCCCCCGATGAACTCCGCCAGATCGATCCCAGTGTTCACCAGACGATCGATCAGGGGAAACACGGCGGCCGGACGGCGCTCCGCGGCCAGTGCGAGGACTTCGGCGTACAGCTCGTCGCTCGCGAGCCCCAGTACCTCGCGCACCCGCGCGGCGGTAATCGCCCCTTCGCCAAAGCTGAGGCACTGGTCGAGCATGGAGAGCGCGTCACGCATGCCGCCGTCGGCGTGCCGCGCGATGAGTGTGAGCGCGTCTTCCTCGACCTGAATGCCCTCCGTCGCGAGCACCTCCTGCAGCCGCCCGCGGATGGCGGCCGGACCGATGCGCCGAAAGTCGAAGCGCTGCAGCCGGGACAGGACCGGCGCCGCCGTGGCGCCGATTTTCTGCGGCTCCGTGGTGGCAAAGACGAACACCACCCGCGGCGGCGGCTCCTCGAGGATCTTGAGCAGCGCGTTCCACGCCTCGCGGGTCAGCATGTGGGCCTCGTCCACGATGTACACCTTGTAACGACCCGCGCCCGAGGCCGCGTACATCGCCCGCTCACGGAGGTCCCGCGCGTCATCCACGCCGCGGTTGCTCGCGGCGTCGATCTCAACCACGTCCAGATTGGCAGCGCCGGTCCAGACCCTGAGGCATTCTTCGCAGGCGCCGCAGGGCTCTCCCGAAGAGTCTCGATTGGGGCAATTGAGCGCCATGGCGAGTATCCGGGCCGCCGTCGTCTTGCCGACCCCCCGAGGGCCGGTCAGCAAATAGCCGTGGCCGACCCGGCCGCGGGCGACCGCGCCGCGGAGCACCGCGGATACGTGATCCTGGACCAGGAGGTCGGCGAAGCGCTTGGGGCGGTAACGGCGAGCGAGAGCAATCATACGGTGAACGGTAAACGGTGAACGGTAAACGGGGGTGCGTGGGCGGGGGCCCGTTCACCGTTCACTGTTCACCGTTCACCTGCCGGGCTTCCACGGGCGCCCCGAAAAGAAAAGTGCCCCAGGCTCCCCGAAGCGACACCGGGCATCGCTTAGCGCTGCTACCGGCGAGGTCCTGACGCGGTTCACGCGCCGGCGCCCTTCGGACCTGAGGCACGAGAAGTATAGCAGATCGGCCCGGCTGACGGAACCGGCCTACTTGGGAGGCGCGTTGGGGCTGAACATGTCCGCCAGGTAGCTCCAACCCCCCTCCGGCTGGCGCTTGAGCACCTCGAGGAACTTGCCATCCTCGGGGGCCACTGCCGGAACCTGAGCCGACTTGGGCCTGGTCTCGATATGATAGTGACCGACCACGTATGCGCGATCGCCTCGGATCTCGAAGCGATCCACTCCGAAGGTCAGGCGCACGACGTAGGACCCCAGCAAGCCGCCCCAGAAGCCCCGGATCCCTTCCCTGCCCCTGACCGGCAGCGCGGCCGGGGGCAGCAGCAAGGCATCCTCGTCGTAGGTTCGGGCGACCGCGTCGACGTCACCGGCATTGATGCCGGCCGCGAACGCGCTGTCGACCGCCCGGGCTGCGGCCTCCTCGACCGGATCCGGCTGGTTCGCGGCCGGGCGGTCCCGGCATGCCGCCGAAAGCAGCACTGTGGCCAGCAGGATCCCCCCGTTCATTCGCGCCATGACCACCTCCCTGCCGCAGCCAGCTAGCCGAGAACTCCGCGCTGATGCTTCTGCATGGTGCGCAGCTCCCAGGTCTCCGCGACGACGCCGCCGAGGAGGAACACGATCGCGGTGTAGTACACCCAAAGGACGAACAACACTACCGCGCCGACCTGAGCGTCGCCCGAGATTCCCTCGATCGATGCAATGTGAGCGAGGTACAGTCCGTAGAGCCGCTTCGCGACCTCGAAGAAGACCGCGCTGAAGCAAGCGGCGATCAAGGCCATGCGCCCCGGGATCCGCCGGAAGGAGGCGAAGCGATAGACCACGTAAAACAGCGACAGCTGAAACAGGAATGCGAGACCTTCGCCGGTCAGCCGGCCGACGGTGGAGACGAAGAAGCGGAACTGCGGGGCGACCCGGGATTCCCTGGCCTGCAGGTAGGCGAGGCCGGCCGTGAGCGCCGTGTTGCAGATGAAGAGCAGCAGTGTCACGAGCACCATCCGGCCGTCCCACAGCTTCGCGCGGAGGTAGGCCACGACCGGGTGCCGCTGCCGGGGCGGCCGGACCGCCACGTCGTAGATCTCGTTGAGCGCCGTGCGCACGCCGGCAAACAGCCGGGTACTGAACCACACGAAGGCCGGCACGGCGACCAGCGAGACCTCGCCTCGCCGCTCGGTGATCCGGGTCAGCACCCGCTCGATCACCGCGAACGGGTCGGAGCCGGCAGCGGTGTTGTGTGGGGGGAGGAAGCGGTGAAACAGCTGGTTCGGGTCGACCGGCCCGGTATCGACCACAGCCCCGGCGACGAGGGCCTGGGCCAGGTGGGTCAGTCCGACCAGGAGGAGAAGGAAGAACGGAATTGCGGCGAGCAGCGCGTCGAACGTGAGGGCGCTCGCCAGGAATGGGATGTTGTTTTCGTCGGCGGCCTGCAGCGTGCGGAGAAGGAACCCGCCCGGTGAGCGATACCAGGCTCGGCGCGGGGAGCCACTCAGGCTTGCGGCTCCTCGAGGTCCAGGTCTCCCGCTGCGCGGCGGCGCCGGGCGTCGGAAAGCCGGCGCTCCAGCTCCTGCCGGGCGCTGGCCGTGCTCCGCGGCGGCTCCGGTCGAACGTCGAGCGGCTCGTCTTCGTCGCCTTCGGCCTCCTCGAGGTCCTGGAACGACGCCCTTCGCTCGCCGAACTCCTGGGCCAGCTCGTCCAGCTTCTCCTCGGCCATCGCCCGCAGCTTCCACAACTTTCGCTGCAGGCTGCGCCGGGTCTCCTCGCCGCTACGGGGGGCATAGAGCAATGCAAGCCCTGCGCCGAGCAGCACTCCCCAGAACAGCCACTTGGCGGAGGAGTCCCCGCCTCGCTCGAGGTACACCACCTCGGGGCCTTGCTTATGGCGCATCCTGCCTCCTATTCACCGGCGTCGGGGTCGTCCTGGGCGGACACCAGCGCGGGCTTGAGCGCCGTATGGTGCTGCAGCGGCGCCTGGACGTGGCGGCGGACCAGATCCGCCGTGCCGTTGGCCCGGAGCTGCGCGAAGAGGAACGCGAAGGTGGTCTCGAGATCGCCGGCAATGGCGGCTCGCACCTCCTCGGACAGACTCCAGAGCTCGCGCTTGAACGGCCCAATCGCCTTCTTCCGGGCCTTGTAGTAGAACTGCTCCTCCGAGTCACCGCTCTTGCGCTCGCTTTGCGCGTTGGCCGCCAGCCAGGTCTTGATGGCGGCGCGAAGCTCTTCGGGAAGCCGTTGATGATCGAAGATGATGTTCTGGAAGTTCGTGGCGAGATGGATCTCGGCGGTCTCGATCCGCGGAAAGTTGCCGAACGCGTTGGCCGGGAGCGTGCTGGCGCCGTGCTGCACCGCGCCAGCGAGGCCGTAAACGTCGCGCGCAGCCCGGGAGAGTGCGGCGAGGGCCTCGAGATCGAGCTGCACCTCGGCGATGCTGCCGTCGGGCAGCACCACCCCTCCATGCGAGGTGCCGGTCTGCACCGAGATCTTGCTGATCCCCACTATCCGGCCGAGAGCGGCGATCGCTGCGTTGTAGCCTTCCATGAAGGCGTGCAACTCCTCGACCGTGCTGTTGTGGCCGCCAACCTCGCCGATCTCGGCACCCACTGACACCGTCACACCGTCGGGCTCCAGCTCGCGGATGAAGTGGGTGATCTCGGCTGCGCGCTCGTAGTTGAGCCGCTGCTGCTCTGCCAACGTCGGCTGGCTGAGATCGACCAGCGTCGAGGTGTCCACGTCGATATTGTAGAAGCCGGCGCCGATCTCCTCGGCAATGAGCTTCTTCACCTCGCCGACTTCGCCCTCCGGATCGGCTTGGTGCTTCTTCTGGTTGACCTGGCAGTGATCGCCCTGGATGAAGAGCGGCAGCGCGTGACCCTCGCGGAGCGCAGCCGCCAGCAGGACGGCGACGTACTCCGCCGGACGTTGCTCGGTATAGGCGATCTCGGAGCGGGCGATCTCGAGAATCAGTGCCCCGACCTTGCCCGCACGCGCCGCCCGGAACACCGCGCGGGCCGAATCGTAGGCCATCGCCCGCAGGTTGATGGCGGGAACCGTGAATCCGCCGCATTCGCCGCGGCCCCGCGCGAGGTACAGGTCGTTGATCGAGGCGGGCCGGGCACCGGTGGCCTGCCCGAGCTCCCACAGCAACCAGCGCGCCGCCTCCCGCTCGTCCGCCGACCCGAACACCGCCCGCCACGCCAGCCGATCGGTGGCCGGCGAGCGCAGCGCCGCCTCGTCTCGCACGGTCACGCCGCTCCCACCCAGGGACACGGCGCCGCCGTACAGTCCGATTGCGTCCTTGATCACGTCAGTCATGCCACATCCCGGGGTTGAGCTGAACGATGACCGGGCCTCCGCCCGAGAATGTAGGCCGAGCGCAAGGAGCGGTCAAACGGGCTGGCGGGGAGCTAGTGCAGAGTGAGGGCGTCCTTCACCTGGCTGGCCGTGAGGCGCATGGCTTCGAAATTCTGGCCGTCACGCGAGCCCTCCGGGAAGGGGTTCGAATCGGCCACCGCAGCAACGTACACGTCGTCATCCTGCTCGGCTATCGCCATGCCGGGCGGCCCGCCGGCCTCCCCGGCGATGGCGTTCCAGTTCACCCGGCGATAGACCAGGATCGTGAGCAATACGGGTTGTGGCTGGTCCGGCTCGACCGCCTTGTAGGTGAATGCCACCGCATGGCTCGCGTAGGGCCATTGTGCCGCCGCGATGGGTCCCGACCGCGCGTCGACGTCGTAGCGGTCGTGCCAGGACGGCGGAAACGCCAGGGTGAATCCCGCGGCCCGGTGGTCGTAGATCAGGTCGTCGGTGGGAATGGAGCCCAGAGGCCGCTGCTGTGGCGGTGCCTCGCTGGCGCAGTCGGTGAGGGCGCATAGCAGCAGCACCGGGGCCAGCGCGCTGCCGGCCCTCGAGAGCAGCGCCCGCGGACTCACGCTTCGTCTCCCGCTGCGGTCGCGGCCGTTGCCAGCTCGGCATGGCCCGGTCGGCCCATCGCTGCATATGTGAGCCGTTTGCCCAGCTCGACTCCCGGCTGGTCGAACGGGTCGATCCCATACCAGACCCCGGCGTAGCCGGTCGCGACCTGGAAGAACATCAGCAGCTCGCCTACGCTCGCGGCCGAAAGATCGGGGAGTCGCAGCGTGAGGTTCATCCGTCCCATGCGAGCCAGCGCGGTGGACGTTGCCTCGTATTCGGCCCGAAGCAGCCCGCCCAGCGAATGGCCCGGCAGGTAAGCGAGATCGGGTGGAAGATCCGGAAGCTCGGGGATCGGGACATCGGCGCCCAGGTCCTCCACCACGACGAAGGTCACGGCCTTGTCGAAGGGGCCCTCCATGAAGAGCTGCACCTGACTGTGCTGGTCGGTTGCGCCCACGGCGGCGACCGGGGTGGGGCCGACATGAACCGGGGTCCCCCGCCGGTCCACTTGCTTGCCCAGACTTTCCGCCCAGAGCTGGCGGAACCACTCGGCGAGCTCCCTGAGTCGGTCGGTGTAGGGCATGAGAACGTGAATCCGGGCGCCCAGCCAGGTGTCCGCCGCCCATAGGAGGGCGGCGTAGAGCGCGGCGGAGTTCTGCAGCAGGTCATCGCCGGTTGAGCGTTCCAGTGCAGTCCGGGCACCGCGCATCAAGCCGTCGATGTCGATGCCGACCAGCGCCGCCGGGAGGAGACCAACCGGCGACAGCACGCTGAACCGGCCGCCTACCGAAGGCGGCACGCTGACGGCGGCGATGCCCTCGCGCTCGGCCAGCTCGCGCAAGGCGCCCCGGGCCGGATCGGTCGTGAACACCAGGTGCCGGGCAGCAGCCGGGCCGAGGGTGCGGTCGAGCCATCCCCGGACCACCAGATACTGGGCCATCGTTTCGGCAGTGCCGCCCGACTTGCTCACCACATTGACCAGCGCGCGCCGCGGATCGATCCGCCGCAGCGCCGCGGCCACCGAGGTGGGGTCGACGTTCTCGAGTATGGTGAGCCGGGGGAAGAACTCCCGGCCTTCGTCGTCGAGCTCGTTCCAGGCTGGGGGACGCAAGGCGTTGAGCAGCGCCTTCGCGCCCAGGGCCGACCCGCCGATTCCCAGCACGAGCACGTGATCGTGCGCCTGGCCCAGCCCCTCCGAGAAGCGTGCGATCTCTCGCACAGTGGCCTGCTGGTCTACCAGGTCGTAGAAGCCGTATTCGCCGGCGGCGCGCCGCTCCTGCACCTCCGCGTGCACCGCGCCGAACCGGCGGGCCAGCTCGCCCAGGCGGCCGCGAGGCAGCCCGTGCTCGCTATCCAATCCGTCCGAGAGCATCCGCCCGTACGCCATCCGCATCAGTCCACCTCCACCGCGAGACCATCGTATGCCGGGGCGATGCCCGCCGGCAGCTGCGCCGCGAGCTCCGCGTGGCCGGTCTCGTGGGTGAGATGGGTCAGAAAGGTACGCTCCGCGCCGAGCTCCTGCGCGGTGCGTACCGCTTCGGCGATGCTGAGGTGGGTAGGATGGGGGCGCCACCAGAGCGCGTTCAATGCCAGCACCTTGAGGTCCGCGAGACAGGCCCGCGCCGACGCGGGCACCTCCTTGACGTCGGTGATGTAGGCGAGGCCGCCGAGCCGATAGCCGAAGACTCGCAGATGGCCGTGCTGGAACGCGAGCGGAAGCACCTGGGTGCCCGCCACCATCAGTGGTCGCCCCGGCTCGACCGGGCAGAGCTTCAAGGCCGGCTTCGAGGTGCCCTCGTAGGGCCGCACGTTGTCGTCGAAGATGTAGTTGAACGAGCTCCTGAGACTTGCCAGGGTCTCGACTGGGCCGTAGAGCGGGAGCGCGCCCCGCTGCTTTACCGAAAACACCCTGAGGTCGTCGATGCCGTTGATGTGGTCGGCATGGGCATGGGTGTAGAGCACTGCATCGACTCGCGACCGGCCGGCCGCCACCAGCTGAAGCCGCAGCTCGGGCGGAGTGTCGATGAGGATTGCCGCATCGTCCACTTCGACCAGGGCGCCGGCCCTGGTGCGCTTGTCTCTCGCGTCGGTCGAGCGGCACACCGGGCACTCGCAACCGATCTGAGGCACGCCGAACGACGTGCCGGTCCCGAGAAACGTGAGCCGCATCTCCTAAACTGCTTCGATCTTCAGGAGGTTGGTAGTGCCGGGCTGGTCGAACGGGACGCCCGCGGTGACGACCACCCGCTCACCCGGCTCTGCCAGCTTGAGCTCGAGCAGCTTGTGGCGCGCGACGGCGAGCAGCGAATCGTAGTTCGGCAGATGCTCGGTCAGCGCGGGGATCACCCCCCAGACCAGCGCGAGCTGCCGGAAGGTTTCGGGCTCCGGCGTCACGGCGAAGATGGGAACGGAGGGCCGATAGGACGCCACCGTGCGCGCGGTGAACCCGCTGCTGGTGAAGCAGAGAACGAGCGGCGCACTCATCAGGTCCACAGCGGCGCACACCGCCACCGCAATAGCGTCCTCGGTGCGGGTGGGAGTGAACTCGCCGGGCTCTCCTTTCTGGAGCCGCTCCAGCTCCTCCCGGCGGCGTCCAACCGCCATGTCGAACGCGGGACTCCGGCCGCGCCGCTGCCGTTCGATCTCGCGCGCGATTCTCACCATCGCCTGCACCGCCTCGAGCGGATACTCGCCGATCGCGGTCTCCGCCGAGAGCATCACTGCATCGGTGCCGTCGAGGATCGCGTTGGCCACGTCGGACGCCTCGGCCCGGGTCGGCCGGGGTGCGCGCACCATGGATTCCAGCATCTGGGTCGCGGTGATCACCGGCTTGCCGTGAAGGTTCGCTTCCCGGATGACCCGCTTCTGTGCGAGCGGTACCTTCTCGAACGGAAGCTCGACCCCGAGATCGCCCCGGGCCACCATGATCGCGTCAGCGGCCAGGAGAATCGGCCGGAGGTTGTCGAGCGCCGTATCCTTCTCGATCTTGGCGACCAGCTTGGTGTGAGCCGGCACCAGCCGGCGCACCTCGGCCAGATCTTCCGGCTTGCGAACGAAGGACACGCCGATGTAGTCGACTCCGAGCGCGACTGCGCGCTCGACCTCTTCCCGGTCCTTGTCGGTAACGGCGGGCGCACTCACCTGCACGCCTGGGAGATTCATGCCCTTGTTGGCCCGAAGCTCGCCGCCGTAGCGAACCCGCCCCAGCACGCGATCGCCCCGTACTCCCGTCACCTGAACGTTGAGCAGGCCGTCATTGAGGAGGATGGTGCTTCCGGCATGGACGTCCTCCGCCAGCGCCGCATAGGCGGTCGGGATCTCATTGCCCTCGGCATCGGCCTCCGGCGCGAAAACCACCTCCTGGCCGGCTTCGAGCAGGAGCGGCTCTGGCAGGCTTCCAACCCGAATCCGGGGCCCGTGGAGATCGACCAGAATCGCGGCGCTTGCGCGTGCGCTGCGGGCGGCGATGACTTCCTTGAGATCCCGGATCCAGCGGGACCGAATCTCCGGCGTGCCGTGCGATGCGTTCACCCGCACCACGTCCACGCCAGCATCCAGCAGCGCAGTCATGCGCTCCCGGCTGTCCCAGGCAGGCCCCAGCGTGGCAACGATCTTGGTGCGGCGTACCGAGGCGAGCGACACGGAGTTCCTTTACGGCGCGAAGAGTGGGAGTCTAATCGCGCCGGGTCAGGCCTGCATCACGACCTCGCCGTCGACCACGGTGAGTCGTGCGCGGGCCCGGCGAAAGGCCGTGCCGTCACCCCCGGCGAGGGCCGCCCCGTCCAGCTCCCATGCCACCAGGTCGGCGTCCCGGCCGGGCGCCAGCGTGCCGCGGTGGCCAGCCACGCCCCCTGCGCGGGCACAGCCTTCGGTGTAGAGCCTGAGGGCCGTTTCGAAGTCGAGGCGCTGGTCAGCCCGCCAGCCGGCTGGCGGCGACCCATCGCCGGCTTGCCTCATCAGAGCGGCATAGACGCCCTCCCGCGGGTCGAGCGGAGCGACCGGCACGTCGCTGCCGAAGGCAACGGTCGTCCCCTCGGCCAGAATGCTCCGAAAGGCGTACGCGCCGCTGCCGCGGTCGCCCCAGTAGCGCTCCACCAGCGGGATGTCGGTCAGCAGGTGCGCCGGCTGCATGGAAACCACGACGCCGAGCTCCGCAGCCCGGCCGAGGTCGGCGGGGTGAACGCACTGGAAATGCTCGATCCGGTGCGGGAACCCGACCCGAGGCGCCTGCTCGAGCAGGTCCAGCGCCCGTCGCACGGCTGCGTCTCCGATGGCATGGACGGTGGCAGCTATTCCGGCCTCGCCGGCGAGCTGAATCGCTTCGCGCGCCTGTTCCAACGTCGAGATGGGCATGCCGCGATCGCCGCTTCCCTCGTACGGCTCGAGCATCCAGGCGGTTTGCTTTCCCAGGCTGCCGTCCAGGAACAGCTTCACGCCCCCGATGGTGAGCCATTGCGAGCCCTGACCGCTCCTCACTGCGCCGGCGATCAACCGATGAAGGGCCGCAACCGGCGGGTGGAACAGGACCCGGAGACGCAGCGAGTCTTGGAGCTCGAGCTGGCGGAATGCTGCGAGCACCCATTCCGTCTCCACGTTGTGGATGCCGGTGACGCCAAGCCGATGGGCTTCCGCCTGACCCTGGTGCAGAGCGGCGATGAGCAGGTCCTCCGGCGGGACCGGGAGAGCCGGGAGCGCCAGCTCAACGGCGCGGTCGAGCAGGAGTCCGGTCGGCTCACCGTTGGCGTCGCGTACGATCCGCCCACCGAACGGGTCCGGGGTCCCGCGGTCGATGCCGGCGGCCTCGAGCGCGGCGCTGTTGAGCCAGGCCGCGTGCACGTCGAGCGAATCCAGATAGACCGGCAGCGGCTGCACGGAATCAAGGGCCCAACGGTCGGGCGGCGCCTCCCACCAATTCGCATCCCAGCCCTGTCCCAGTACCCAACCGGCGACCGGCGTTGCGGCCCGCACCCGGTCGAGCGCCTCCGCACGGCTGCGAGCGCCCCCCAGTTGAACTCGCCGGCGACCCAGCGCCCAGCTGGCAAAGTGGGTGTGTCCATCGACGAATCCGGGAGTAATCCAGGCGCCTGGGAGATCGTAGCGCGGCGTCCCGGCGGGTAGCTCGCGCTCCAGCTGGGTCGCCCGTCCTACCGAACGGACCCTGCCGGCCTCCCACCAAAGAGCATCTCCCTCGACGCCGGGAGCGAGCGATACCACCCGAGCGGCTCGAATGAAGCCAGTTCGTAGGCGGCCGCTCGGGGAGGCCGATGCAACGCTATCCACATGTGGAAAAGCACGCAAAGTGAATATCCAAGTGGGGCGGTTCGCAGTTGAAAACAGCTGAGTCCAACTTCATGGTCGACTTTAAGTCACATGCCCAATACTCAACGTACCAGTGACTTACGCAGGCGCATCTTAAGCAGCTCAAAGCATGGCGACAGTGTCGGTATGACTATGGAATTTATGCATACGAAAGACTTACTCACATTGTCGACACCGGCCTTTTCATGGTTTTCGGTCACGTCTGTGTAACCCGAGCCGGGGTAGCGGCTTGAGCGCGTGACGGCCAGAGAAACGGTCTACTGGTGAACGCTTTGCGGAGAGGACCCGCAGTATCACGGCAGCATAGTGAGCAAGGCGGTCGGCACCGTGAGCAAGGCGGTCGGCACCCGGTAGCGGGGCATGAGCTTCTCCATGGACCAGTGGAAGAGCAACGCGTACCGCCCCGACTGCCCCAGTCGCTCGAGTTCGGGCCGAAACAGCAGCGGCAGCCAGATCGGCTTCCCGGCCAGACGTGAAGCCAGTGGCTCAAGGGTTCGCTTGACCCGCCGATTCAGTCGGGCCACGTAGTATATGCCCCGGTAGAGCCACAGCTTGGCCGCGACCCGCACAGTGCGGTGCTGCTGTACGAAGCGGGAGAAGTCCGCCAGCGAGTCCTTGGTCATCGTCTTCTCGAACCCCTCTTCCCGGGCAACGATCGCAGCCGCCTTCTTTTCCTCCCCGAACAGTCCACGTTCCACGCCTGCTTCCTCGAGAACGCGCCGCGGGATCGGCTTGTCATAGCGGGTGCGAATGCTCCACGGCCGCATCTCCGGGGAAATCGAGATTCGATGGATCGACGGATGGCTGGTGCAGCCCAGGTAGGGAACCGGGAGCTGAATGAACCCGATCCGCAACCGGAGCTCTGCAAGGTTATCGCCGCTCAGGGCGCTGCGGCGGATATAACGGCTCACCCGGCCGGAGCCCAGGTCCCAAATCGTGTCGCCGTTGAACCCGGTGAACAGGATCCGCCCCTCCAGGCTGTCCCTGAGACAGAGGAACTCGGAGATCCCGCCCTCGGCCTCGGGATAGTCGGTCTGGCTCAGGTACGCGAGCCTGTCATACGTCCTCACCTTCATACCCAGCCGCTCGGCGATCGCCGCGCCGGAATCGTCCTTCTCGGCCGTGCCGTCGAACCGGGCCCGGGGAAAGGTGATCGCTTCGTCGCATCCGGCTTTTCTGGCGAAGACAGCGCTGGCGGGAGAATCGTAACCGGATGAGACCGTCGCGACCGGCCGGTAGCGGACTATGCGCCGCGGATCGTTCGCGTTCTGGACAATGGCCCCTACTTGCTCCTCGAGGAAGGACCGGTAGTCGGCGAAGTCCACGAAATCCCGAACCGGCGGCTTGGGTTGCTCTTCGAGCTCGTGGTTCACCCCCACGTGCAGGTTGCAATGGCAGAACATCTGGATGCGATTGCCGTTCCGGGTCGGGATCCATCGGGCATACTGGTCGAGCCCCCGCGTGATCGAGGCCAGGCGGGGGATGTAGAGCAGGTAGTTCGGGTCGGGGCCATCGTGGGCCTGCGCCAGCACGAAGGCGCACGAGTTCGATACCGACATGATGTTCCCGTGCCGCAGAACATAGATCCGGTCGATCGCGTGGTTCGGCGACGCGATCAACAGGCCGCGACCGGTGACCTTCCCGCCTGATCCCATGAACTGGTGCCGCTCGAACGCCCCCTCACCGAAGTCTCCACTCCAGGCACCCTCGCAGAAGACCCCGTCGCCGGTCTCCACGTGAGGCCCATGCAGGACCCGAATGCTGTGATTCTCCTTGTCGATATCGGCACACCAGGCCAGTCGAGGCAGCGCCTCGATTCTCACAAAGCGAACCTGCATTGATACATCCCTCAGCCGCGTCGCGCCGCACGCACGGCGCGGCGCAACACCTCATAAGACTTGGGGTCGTTGGGTTGGAACCGGAGATCGCGCCAGCGCACCCGACCATCCGGACCGATCACGTACACCGTGCGCCGGTTGATTCCGCCGGCGCCCGTGCTGCCGTACTTGTCCGCCACCGCCTGGTCCGGGTCGCTCAGCAGGCGAAACGGCAGCCCCAGCTTGGCGGCGAAGCGCCGATGGGTCGGCAGCGAGTCGGTGCTCACGCCCAGGACGACCACGTCGGCGCCGAAGATGTCCTCGTGCCGATCCCGAAACGTGCTGAGCTCCAGGCTGTCGGTCTTGGTAAAGTCGCGCGGATAGAACGCCAGGACCACGACTTTTCCGCGGTCACGCCAGAGCGCGTAGGCTTCGTCGCCGGTCCCGATCGTGTCCTGGTTGGCCCAGGGAAGCGTGAAATCGGGCGCGTCGCTGCCCTCGTCGGGCCCACCGGCAAGGAACACCTGGGGGTTCTTGCCGGCCTGCGCGCTGAGCAAGGGGGGGACGAACAACGTGGCCAGGAATACGAGACCGGCGAGTCGGCGCATGCGTGAGTTCCGATCGGGAGGTTGATCTCAGCGGGCAGTCACCTGACGCAGCACCGGCTCGAGCTCCTGCTCGCCTCCGGTGCCGGTGTAGACGACCTTGCCCTGGCGGTCGACGATGGCAATGAATGACGTCGTAGGCACTTCGTAGGCTCGGATACTGGCTCCACGGTCGTCGTATAGCGTGCGGAACGGCGGCTTATGGATGCCCAGGTACTTCCGGACTCGGGCTGGCGTCTGGTTTACCGTGACGTTGATGCCGAGGAACGCCACCTGGTCGCCGTAGGCCGCGTGCGCAGCCTTGACCCGGGGCAGCAGCGCCTCGCACAGCTCGCACCAGGTTGCCCACCACTCGAGCACCACCGGCTGCTTCCCGATGTAGCTGCTCAGGTCGACCGGTTTGCCCTCGAGGTCGTTCACCGTCACCACCGGCGCGACAGCACCGATCGCGATCCCGCTCTCGCCCTGTCCCACGGCAGGGCGAGCCGCGACCAGCCAAAGCCCCAGCACAATGGTCGCGCAGCGGCCGACGCGGCCATACCAGTCCGTCATGACACTCTCCCCATCTGGACGAAATAGTACTCGGCCATCGCCACCAGCAGCACCCCACCCGCCCGCTTCACCCAGACGGTCCAGCGGCCGCTGCGCGGCAGCCGAGCGAGCAGCCCGGAGGAGAGCCCGACCGCCACCAGAAGCGCGGTCATGCCCAGCGAGAAGACGAACAGATACACGAAGCCCAGCACGGCGCTGCGGGTGGCCCCGACAAACGTAAGCACGGCGGCGAACGCCGGAGCGCCGCAGGGTGCGGCCACCAGCCCGGAGGTTGCTCCCAGCAGGAACACAGCGCCCAGGGAATCGCCGCCTGCCCGGCCGGCCCACGCGAGCAGTCGGCCCGGGGCCTGAAGGGTGAACACATCCAGCAGCGCGAGCCCGAACAGCAGCAGCAGGTTGCCCATCACGAAATAGGCCCACGGGCTCGAGCTCACGGTCCCGAACAGGGAGCCGGTGAGCCCGGCAAGCAAGCCCAGACTGGCGTAAACCAGGGCGAGGCCGCTCACATACGTGAGGGTCAGCAGCAGGGTCCGACCTCGCGCCCGCACCGCCGCGCCGGCGCCGCCGAGAATGCCGGCGGTGATCGGGATCATGGGATAAACGCAGGGTGTCAGGCTGGTGGCAAGTCCCGCGGCAAAAAGAATCGGCAGGGCGACCAGAGGGCGATCTCGGAGGGTCGCGTCCAGGCCGGCAAGGGCAAAGAGGGGCACGGGGGTGGAGTATAACCCCCGGTCGACGCCGCTCAGAAATCCAGGTGAAGCCTCCGGATCAGGGCGACGAACCTGGGGTCCTTGCGCAAGGGATCCCACCCGGGCTCGCCCCGGAGGAACGGCATCCAGCCGGACCGCTGGTCAGCAGCCAGCTCGAGCACCCGGAATCCCTCGTCCAAATCGCCCAGGCTGAAATGAATCTGGGCCTGATAAATGAGCGGTACATGCCGCTCTACGGCCTGCTGCCGGATCTCGGTCAGCAACGCCAGGGCCCGGTCGGTGTGGCCCAGCCCGGCGTGGGCCTGGGCGCTGTAGGAGAGCAGGATGGGGAGCCGCCCAATGATCGCGATTGCCCGCTCCAGCTGGGAAGCCGCCTCGTCAAGCTTGCGCACGACCAGGAGGCTGCGAGCCATGCTCACATACCCCTGGAGCGACGCTGGGTTCAGCTCGAGGTGGGTCCGAAACCGCTCGACCGCTTCATCGAAGCGCCGTGCGTAGTGAAGGCAACGCCCGACGCTCACCTGAACCGTCAATGACAGCGGGTCGAGAATCTGGGCCCGCAGAATGATTTGCAGAGCCTGCTCGGCCCGGCCCATTCCGCAGAGAAATACCGCATACCAATGCTGAGCCAGGGAGGAGGCCGAGACGCCCTCCATGGCGCGCTCGAACTCAGCTTGCGCCAGCGACCAGTCCCAATCATAGAGGGCCGCAAGCAGCGCTCGGGCGAAGTGCGCGTCTCCCAACGAGTCGTCCAGCTCGATGGCCCGGTTCGCCGCCGCTCTTATCTTGGGCAGCATTTCCACCGGGGGCCTGAGCCCAAATTCATCGAACCCGAGCATCGCGTAGCCGTAGGCCAGCCAGGCGTGCGCGAGGGCATAGTCCGGATCGACCGCGACCGCCTGCTCGAACCGGTCGACCGCCGTCTGAAACCCTTCCAGCGATGCCAGGGCCCAGGCGTGACGGCCCTGGAGGTACAGGGTGTAGGCGTCGACGTTCTCGGTCGCGGGCTGAACCAGCGCGCCGCTGGATGTGCCCACGACCTTCTGGGTGAGCGTTGCAGCGATGGCCCGAGCCAATTCGTCCTGCACGGCAAAGACGTCAGCCAGGGTCCGCTCGTACGTCTGGGACCAGAGATGGTAACCGTCGGCGACGCTGATGAGCTGAGCGGTCAGGCGGATCCGGTTGCCCGCCTTGCGCACGCTCCCCTCCAGCAGCGTGCGCACCCGAAGCTGCTCCCCAATCTCGCGGACATCGACATTCCGGCCCTTGAACATGAAGGACGACGTCCGCGCAGCCACGCGCAGACCGCGCACCTGGCTCAAGGCGGTGATGATCTCGTCGGTCATCCCGTCGCTGAAATACTCGGCTTCGGGATCGGCGCTCAGGTTCGCGAACGGCAGTATCGCGATCGACGCGTCGGCCAAACGATGGGCACCGGAGAGTTCGGCCATCTGGCCTGCCCCATAGCCCAGCCGGTCGGCCCGCTCCAGGGCCCGGGAGAGCTCGGCCGCAGTGGCAAACCGGTCCGCCGGACTGGTCGCCAGGGCCTGTGCCACTACCGCGTCGAGAGCAGGCGGGATCCTCGTGTCGATGGTGCGGAGCCGCGGGGCCGCCTCGGTCAGTCTACGGATCAGCACCGCGTGCGTGCTGCGGCCGCCGAACGGCGTGGTACCGACCAGGGCCTCGAAGAGAACGCAGCCCAGGCTGTAGATATCGCTGCGGCCGTCGACGTCGGGTTCGCCGCTCGCTTGCTCCGGGCTCATGTATGTCGGGGTGCCGACGACCGTTCCCTGGGCAGTAACCTCGGCGATACCGGCGACGCTCAGAGCCCGCGCGATGCCGAAATCGGCTACGATGGCATGGCCCGCCCCGAGCAGGATGTTCTCTGGCTTGATGTCGCGGTGGATCACTCCCCGGCTGTGCGCGTAATCGAGACCATCGGCCACCTCGCGGCCGATCTTCACGGCCTCAGCCACCGGAAGCCGAGTCTCCCGGCTCAGCCGTTCCCGAAGCGATTCGCCTTCGATGTACGGCATCACGTAGTAGAGGACTCCGTCGGACTCACCGGAATCGTGCACCGCCAGGATGTGCGGATGGGTGAGGCGGGCGGCGACCTGGATTTCTCGGAGGAAGCGGTCGGAGCCGAGCGTTGCCGCCAACTCGGGTCGCAGCACCTTGAGAGCGACCAGCCGCCCGTGCTTCGAGTCTCGCGCCAGGTATACCGTCGCCATCCCGCCCCGGCCGAGCTCGCGCTCGATCGAGTAGCGGCCGCTCAGCGCGCCGGCCACGAAATCAAGGAGGCTAGCCATCAGCGCCTGCCGGCGCCGGCGAACCCCCTGTTTCCAGATTCGCCAGCGCGCTTTGAACCCCTGACACGATCAGGCCGGTCAGCTCGTCCTGGACGGCGAAAGCGTCGGTCACGCTGCGCTCATACCTTTGGGACCAGAGATGGCAGCCGTCGGCCGTGTCGATGAGCTGCACGCTCAAGCGCATCTGGGTGCCGGCCTGCCGCACGCTGCCCTCGAGCAGGGCGCGCAGATTCAATCGCCTCCCGATCTCCCGCACGTCGAGGTCGGCGTTCCGGAACGCGTTCACCGACATCCGAGCCGCCACCTTCACCCCTGTGAGACCGGCCAGCGCGCTCCGGAGCTCCTCGGCCAGACCCTCGACGAAATAGTCGTTCGCCGGCAGCGGGCTCAGATTCGCGAACGGCAGCACACCGATCGAGAAGGCCGGCCTCGGCCCGACATTGGGGCTGAGCAGTCCCTCCCGAGGCTGCCGTCGCAGCTGCTCTGCGAGGGCGACCACTGCCGGGTTGGGCGCCGCCTCGAGCTCGCGCTGGAGCAGCGCTTGATAGGACCGGGCTCGCTCCAAAGCCTCGGCCCGGTCGCCGGCCGCGGCCAACGCCGACATGAGATGCACGGTAACCCGGGAGCTCAGCGGATCGTGCTCGGCCAATTGTTGCCACCACTGTGCGGCCCGCCGGTGGTCACCGCTTGCGGCGGCCTCGGCGGCAAGCGTCTCCAGCGCTTCTGTCACCTGTTGGGCGAAGCCGGCACGCTCGTTGTCCACCCAACGCTCGAACTCGGGCGCATCGCTCAGGAAGAAGCCATCGAGAAAGGGTCCGCCGTACAGCTCGATCGCGCGCTCCAGATCGCCCGCCTGGCGGGCGGACACGAATTCGCGCACGTCACTGGAAAACCGGTCTGGGTTGAGTCGCAGGTCGCCCGAGCCGACGAACAAATCGTCGGCGCCGAGATCGCGGCGGAGCGCATACAGAATCTGGGTCAGACGATGGGCCGCCTTGTCCGGCTCGGCTTCGGGCCAGAGATACGCCAGGATCTTGTCGCGACTCATGCCGCGATCCCCGGCGGCGACCAGCAGACCCAGCACTGCGAGCGACTTCCGCTGAGCCGCAGCTCCGCCCAGGGGGCCGGTTTCCCCTTCCACCACGGCGCCGCCCAACAGCCTTATGCGCGGCATCTCCCGCCACCTGAGGAAGCTCTGAGGATTTTGTGAAGTGCAGATGAGTCAACGGCTTATAGTAGGACCTCGTTTCGTGCGGTGCAAGTCGCCGTGAACCTTTCTCCACTGAAAAGAGGGTCCTACAATGAGAACGCACACGATTCCACAGGCCATCAGTGCCCTGACCTTGACCGGGCTGGCGCTGTTGGGTACATCGGACGCGCAGTCCGTGTCCGGCGAGCGCGCGCTGCTGAACCGATCGGCTGACGCTGCGCCACCCGCAGTCGTGGCCGCAGGCGAGGCCGCCACCATCGATCCGGTTCGCGCGCTGCTGGGTCGGACCAACGACGCCGGAGATCTCGGTACTGTCACGATCCGCGAGGCCGACTCGCCGGGGCGGATCGGGGCCGAATCGGCGCTCCTGGGGCGAGCAGGCGGCCGGTAACTCCACGGCTGAGGATCATATATGGGCACGATGGTCGAGCGCCGTACCGTTGACCTGTCGGCGTATCCGGGTCTGGTCGTGATCTATCTGGGGATGGGGGTGAACGCCGACAGGGGGCATCAGACGTTGCACGGGCTCGGCCCAAAGATCGCAGACTCGGTGCAGGCGAAACCAGCCGGGTTGTTACTGCACGAAGATCTGATCTACGGCGTCGATCCGCCACACATCGGCATGCGGCAGTACTGGCGCGACTACGAGTCACTGGAGCGCTGGTCCCGGTCCGAGCCTCACCGCCTCTGGTGGCAGCAGTTCATCCGGGATTCGGCGGAACCGGCTTCTGGCACGAAGCCCATTTCATGCGTGGCGGGATGGAGGGGATTTACGCTGACATGGTAGTGGATACCGGGTTCCTCGCGTTCGCGCCGCAACGGCCGGCGCGGGGCGCCATGTTCTCGGCCCGGGAGCGCGCCCGCGCACCAGGCCCGGTCGCGGCGCCCGGAGTGTTCAGCGAGGAGCAGCTCTATAGCCGGTGACGCCGTATCGGCTCTCGACGTACTCCTCGAGAATCTGCAGGAACTCCGGTACGATGTTCTCGCCCTTGAGGGTCGTGAGCAGGCGGCCATCGACGTACACCGGCGCCTTGGGGTCCTCGAAGGTCCCCGGCAAGGAGATGCCCAGGTGCGCGTGCTTCGATTCTCCGGGCCCGTTCACCACGCAACCCATCACGGCAACCCGCAGCTCTTCGACACCCGGCCGCGCCTCCCGCCAGACCGGCATCTTTTCCTGCAGGTACTCCTGAATGTCGAGCGCCATCTGCTGAAAGAATGTACTCGTGGTCCGGCCACAACCGGGGCAGCTGGTCACCTGCGGGGAAAAGCTGCGGAGCCCAAGGGACTGGAGCACCTGCTGGGCGACCTGCACCTCGAGCGTCCGGTCGCCGTCCGGCTCCGGGGTGAGCGAGACCCGGATGGTGTCTCCGATCCCCTCCTGGAGCAGCATCGAAAGCCCCGCGGTGCTGGCGACTATGCCTTTCATCCCCATGCCCGCCTCGGTGAGGCCGAGGTGCAGCGGGTAGTCGCAGCGGGACGCGAGCATCCGATAGACATCCACCAGGTCCTGCACGCCCGAAACCTTCGCGCTGATGATGAGCCGGTCGTGCGGCTGCCCGATCCGCTCGGCCAGCGCCGCCGACCGCACGGCGCTCTCTACCATCGCTTCCATGGTGACGTCGCGGGCGTCGCGTGGTTCCGCCAGGGCAGCGTTCGCATCCATCAGCTCGGTCAGCAGGATCTGGTCGAGGGATCCCCAGTTCACGCCGATCCGCACCGGTTTCTCGTTGTGCAGCGCCACCTCGATGATGGCGCGGAAATGTTCGTCGGCCCGCTTGCCGCCCACGTTGCCGGGATTGATCCGGTACTTGGCCAGGGCCCGCGCGCATTCGGGATATCGGGTCAGCAGCAGATGGCCGTTGTAGTGAAAGTCGCCCACGATCGGCACGTCCACGCCGGTCCGATCGAGACCCTCCACGATCTCCGGCACTGCGGCGGCCGCTTCCTCGTTGTTTACCGTCACCCGGACCAGCTCGCTCCCCGCCCCGGCCAGGGCGGCCACCTGCCGGACGGTGGCAGGGATGTCGGCCGTGTCGGTGTTGGTCATCGACTGGACGACGATGGGGTGGCAGGACCCGACAGGTACCTGGCCGATCCAGGCGGTGGGAGTGGCGCGGCGGGATAGTGGAGGCATGGCGGAAAGCTAAAAGCGTAAACGGTAAACGGTGAACGGTGTTCACGCTCTCGAGAACTCGGCTTCGGTAATCCGCCGCACGTCTTCCGCACTGAGTTGAATGTCCCCTGCCCTGGCACTGTCGATCGCGTGCTCCACCTTCCGGGCGCTCGGGATCGCGATCACGCTGGGTCCCTGGGCAAGCACCCAAGCCAGCACCAGGGCGTGCGCGGAGAACCCGAGATCCTTCGCCATGGTCTTGAGCACAACGTGCTCGGGAAGCTTGCGGTTGAGCCGCCCGCCGCCGGTGGGACTGTAAGCCAGGAACCCGATCCCCCGCTTGGCGCAGTAGGCCACCACGCCGTCGCTGATCGCTTCCCGGAAGAACGGATTGAGCCGGTTCTGCACCGTGACGACCGGTACCAGCGCTTCGGCCTCCTGAATCTGGCGCACGGAGACGTTCGACAGCCCCACCCAGCGAATCTTCTCTTCCCGCCGGAGCTCAGCCAGCGTGCCGATGCTCTCCCCAAACGGCACGCTCGGGTCGGGGGCATGCAGCTGGTAGAGGTCGATGCGCTCGACGCCAAGCGCGCGGAGCGACTCATGGCAGGCATGGCGTAGCGACTCCGGCCGGGCGTCTCGTTCCCAGCGACCGTCGGGGCGCGTGAGCCCGCCCTTGGTCCCCACGATCACAGTCGCCCGACGGCCCGGCCAAGACGCGAGCGCCCGCGCGATCAGCCGCTCGTTGTGGCCCAGATCGCGCTGATCCAGGCAATAGGCGTTGGCCGTATCGATGAAGGTGACGCCCGCGTCCAGGGCGGCATGGATCACCCGGATGCCCTGCTCTTCGGATGGCCGATCCTGGAGGGAGAGATGCATCCCGCCGAATCCGACAGCGGAAACGGCGGGAGCGTCCGGCCCGAGCGGCCGGTCAGACAAGGCCCAGCTGTTTGGTGAGTCGAGCCCAGTCTCCCAGCGAAACGGTCCCGTCGTCCTTGAGCGGCGTGAGCGCCGCGAGGATCTCCGCCCGCGAGCCTTCGATCCGGCGGTCGCGCAACTCGCCAATCATGCGTGCGAATCGCTGGTCGTAGTTCGTCGCATCGAGCTCGCCGCTCTGCCGAGCAGCGTTCAAGCGCCTGAGCTCTTCGGCCACACGGGCCGGAGTGATAGGTTTGAGCGTTCCGCCCTGCGGGTCAGACATGCACGCCCTCCTTCGGGTTGGCGTTTGGTATCGCCGGTCGCGGGTCGGCTCCCGGACGAAGATAGGGAGGCGCGGCAGGGTTGCAAGCAGGCGTGACCGGGATCTCCGGCGTTGCTCGATGCGTTGTGGAAGGGCATGGACCACGACCGAGCACCCCGCCTCCTTGGCCTGCGCGCCGGGAAACCGCGCACCCTCCCGGCAGTGGGACCGGGCAAGCTCGAGCGCGCGTGGACGACCGGCATCTTCAAGGATCCGGTCGCGGAGCCGCGCTGGCTCGGCCGCACCAATCTCGCCGGAGACGGGCAGGCCGACCTCAGGGTCCACGGCGGCCCGGATAAGGCCGTCCTCGCGTATCCGGCGGTGCACTACCCTGCCTGGCGCGAGGAGCTTGGCCTGCCCGAATTCGGGCCGGGAGCGTTTGGCGAGAATTTCACGATCAGCCTTCTCGACGAGTCGACCGTGGCCCTGGGGGACACGTTCGCCCTGGGCAACGCCGTCGTCCAGGTGTCCCAGCCGCGCGGACCCTGCTGGAAGCTCGCGCGCCGCTGGGCCCGGCCGGATCTGCCGGCGCGGGTGCTCAAGAGCGGGCGTACTGGCTGGTATCTCCGCGTGATCGAGGAGGGCACGGTCGCGCCGGGGGCAGGTCTCAGCGTGATCGAGCGCCCAGCTGCAGACTGGACGATCGATCGGGTAAACCGGGTATCGTACGGGAAGGACGTCCCCCGGTCGGAGCTGCGGGCGCTGGCAGGGTGTGAATGGCTGGCTCAAGGCTGGCGGACCTGGGCGGCTGAGCGGGGAGGCACAGCGGGAACCTGAGCGGCCTGATCTCTCGGCGACCCTGGTGCGACATGCGCGTCTAACCCTGTAACCTAGTCCGGCTCTTCCCCGTACTGACCCGGAATAGGGTAGCCTCTGCGGGATCGGTCGCCCTGCACCCCCTCCACTTTCACGAGACGCGCGCCCCCGGGGCCTGCCGATGATCCGAACCACCGTCCTGGCCGGTTTCATCTCCGGAGCGTTGCTCGGGACGCGGCACGCCGCCGCACAGACGACCGGGCCCGCCCGGCAGCGGCTTCCGCCCGCAACTTCGTTCGAGATCAGCGCGGCTTCGGGACCCATCGCCATCGATGGCCGTCTCGACGAGGCCGCGTGGGAGGACGCCAGCCGGATTCCCCTCCCATACGAGTGGTTTCCCGGCGATAATGTGCCGCCGCCGGTCGAGACGGATTGTCGAGTGACGTACGATGCCGGAAACCTCTACGTCGCCTGTCACGCGTTGGATCCCAATCCCTCCCGGGTCCGCGCGCACTTGGCGAACCGCGACGATCTCAACCGCCTGCCCTCCGACGATCACATCCTCCTGCTCATCGATCCCTTCAACGACAACCGTCGCGGATTTCAGTTCCGGGTGAACGCGGTCGGCGTCCAGATGGATGCGCTCTTCTCCACCGCCGAGGGGATCGAGGACTTCTCGTGGGATGCGATCTGGGAATCGTCCGGACGCATCGGCGCCGACGGATACGTGGTCGAGCTCCGCATTCCCTTCCGGTCGCTTCGCTTTCCAGCGACCCGCGGCCCCCAGACCTGGGGCCTGATCCTGGAACGCTCCTGGCCCCGGGGCGCCCGCCATCGCATGCAGTCTGCTCCGCGTGACCGCAACAACACCTGCCTGCTGTGCGAGGCCAACAAGGTCACCGGATTCGTCGGCATTACTCCTGGAAGCAACGTGGAGCTCTATCCCACACTGACGTCGCGTCGCACCGACGTGCGCGAGGCCTTTCCCGCCGGACCGCTCGAGTCCGGGAACGTCGAGGTGGACCCGGGTCTCGACGTTCGCTGGGGCGTTACCCCCAACCTGTCGCTCAACGCCACTGCAAATCCCGATTTCTCGCAGGTGGAGGCCGATTCCGCGCAACTCGACGTGAACACCCGCTTCGCGCTGTTCTTCCCGGAGCGACGCCCGTTCTTTCTGGAGGGCGCTGATTTCTTCGCCACGCCGATCCAGGCGGTGTTCACCCGCACGGTGGCCGATCCGACGGGTGGACTCAAGCTGACGGGCAAGTGGGGGAGGACGGGACTTGGCATGTTCGCCGCTCACGACGGAGTGACCAACCTGCTCTTTCCGTCGAACCAGAGCACCAGGGACACGTCGCTCGTGACCAACACCGTTAGCTCCGCGTTCCGCTATCGCCACGACCTGGGGAACTCGTCCTACGTGGGCGTACTCTATACCGGACGGGAGAGCTTCGGGGACGGGTACTTCAACCGGGTGGCCGGCGCGGACGCGTTCCTCCAACTCTCGCGCTCGAACTCGGTATGGCTTCAGGCGCTCGGCTCGGTGACGGAGTACCCGGATGCTCTTGCTCGAACCTTCGCTCAACCCGCCGGGCAGTTCACCGGCGTCGGGTTACGTGCCCAGTACCAGCACGTGACGAACAACTGGGCTGCCACTCTCGCGCTCGACGAGCTGAGTCCCGACTTTCGCGCCGACGCGGGGTTCGTCCCCCGGGTGGACTTACGCGCCGTCGACGGCGCTCTGACCCGGACGATCTTCGGCCGACCGGGACAGCCGTTCACCCAGCTTCAATTCGGCGTGACCGGCAACGGCAAGACCGACCACGACTGGACCCTCACGGACGGCTCGGCCGGCGTGAACGCGTTCTATCTCGGTCCGGCTCAGACGTCGGTCCTACTCGAGGGATATCAGGACTATCAGCTTCTTGGCACGGTGGGGCACAACCTTACCTGGGGCCGGGTCACCCTGCTGAGCCAGCCGACCGGCTCGGCCAAGGTTGGGCTGGTGGCGCGGTTCGGCGAGGACGTGGACGTGGCGAACAATCGGACTGCCCACAGCCTGGTGCTCACGCCCATCGCGCAGCTGTATCTGGGCCGTTCGCTCAACATCAACCTCCAGCACGACTTCCAGCGCCTGCGCTTCGCCGGGGAGCAAGTCCTGACTGCGAATCTGCTCCAGACCCGCATCCTGTACCATCTGAACGTCCGCACGTTCGTGCGGGCCATTGTGCAGTGGCAGCATGTCGATCGGAACCCGGCCGCCTACGGATTCCCGGTGACGCCGACGAGCAACTCGCTCTTCACCCAGCTTCTCTTCTCTTACAAGCTCAACCCGCAGACGGTCGCGTTCGTGGGTTATTCGGACACCGAGCTCGGGACGGATGCGATCGCCCTCACCCGCCTGAGCCGCACGTTCTTCGTCAAGCTGGGATATGCATTGCGCCCGTGACCCCAACTCGGCCACGGCCCAAAGGCCCTGCGGCCTAAAACAGTCTTCGCACCAGATACGACAGCAGACTTAGCGCGACTGACACCAGAATCATCGACGTAAGCGGGAAGTAGATCCGGAGCCCGTCCCGCTCCACCCGAATGTCGCCCGGGAGCCGCCCGAACCAGCTCAGGCCGCCGGACCAGATCAGCACCCCCAGCACCGCGATGGCGAGTCCCACCGCGATCACCAGCGCTCCGGTGCTCCGCGGCTCCACCGGGGTTCCTCAGGAGCCGGTCTTCGGCTGCGGCGCCGTTCCCCGGATAGCCACCCGCACCCCACCCTGCTCGAGCCGCATGGTGCCGTCCTCCGGAATGGCGACCAGCAAATCGCGGCCCGTTCGCGTGAGCGCCTTGTACCGCGCGCCGACCTCCGCCATCAGCGGCACCAGCAGACCCTCCGGCAGCGGCACGCCGTTGACCAGCAGTGACCGCAGATGAAACCGCATCACGCCGGGCTGATGCCGCAAGAGCGATACGTCGGCCGTGACCACCGACGCGGGGTCGAGAAACATGAGCGCGGGGCCGAGCGCCGCCCTCACCGCGGGCGGCAGCTCCTGCACTTGCCCGCTGAGCCTCACCGCACCGGTATCCACGCCGATATCGATGGCGAGATTGTCCGGAACCGGCCGGACGCCCAGCCGGGCGACCAGGTATGA
Organism: Gemmatimonadales bacterium; assembly: GCA_044866195.1. GTDB lineage: Bacteria > Gemmatimonadota > Gemmatimonadetes > Gemmatimonadales > GWC2-71-9 > DASQPE01. The sequence continues at coordinate 4,761 of JBIOTT010000031.1, read as the reverse complement.
AGCGAAGTCGCCCCCCTCGACGAAAGCCTGCCGGTGGACCCGGTCCACGTACACTGAGTCAACCAGTGCAGCGGCGCGGTACACTCCGGCGCTTGAAAGCCGATTTGCCGCGGGGGCTGACGACGCGGCCGTGGACTCGGGGGCGGGGGCCGGAACGCCGGACGAGGGTGCGGCCATCGTGTCGCCGGCCGGCGCCTGCGCGCTCACCACCGCCGGTGCCAACATCAGCGCGCCGATCAGACCAATCGAGATGTCGAAATGCATGAACGGAGTGTAGCCGCCTGGCAGCCCTGACGTCCAGCACTGGCGCTAGGGCAGCTCCCATTCGCTCCGCACCCGATCGTACACCGCCCGTGGCAGCTGAACCAGCACGGGCGTCCGTAGCGGGTCGAGCCAACGCATGACGTCGACCAGGCGCGCGGGGTCGAGGGCAGTGCAACCCACAGTTGGTGAAGCGGGGCCGGTCCAGACGTGGAGAAAGATGCAGGAGCCCGCCCCGGGCTCGCGGGCCCACCCGCTGTTGTGCTCGACTACCACGCCCCACCGATACGCCTCGTCCGAGCGCCGCATCTGCTCCGCGCTGCGCCAGGGAGACGGCCCCACCGCCGGCCGGTACACCAGCTCGTTGTAACGGGCCGAGGCGGGATCGTCGACGCACTCGAGCCCAGGCGCAGCCTGCACGTATCCCAGCCGGAGCCAACGCGCGGAGTCGGGCGGCGCGTACCCGAAGGCATGGCTCAGCTGAAACTCGCCGGCGGGCGAGGTGCCGTCTCCCTCGCGCTTGACCGGCTCGCCCGGCCGGGGTGCTGCCCGGATGCCTCGGCCCCAGGCCAGCCCCGCGCGACCGACCACGACCGGCACTGAATCGCCGACCGGAAGCCAGGCCGGGTGATCGGGCACCCGTTCATAGCGCCGCAACCAGCCCGTGGTCCCGGTCCAGTCCTCCGTGGTCACTACGACGAGCTGGCGCGAACCGGGCAGCGGTACCTGGGGCGCCGGGCGGCCCGCACAGGCGGCGAGACCGAACAGCGCGATGATCTCGCGTTTCATCCGAATCCGACCAGATCGGCGATCCGGTCAACTAGAGCCGGACTCCCGCACACGAGGTCAACCTTTCCGCTCTGGCGCGAGGCACGAAGCCGGGATTCCCCGCCCGCTTCCGCGATCAACACCTCGGTTGCGCGCACATCCCAGGCACTGAGGCCCGGCTCGAGCAGCGCATCCACCGCTCCCGCGACGACCAGGGCGTGCGCCCAGCAGTCGGTGTACCCGCGCACCCGATCACACGCGGTATGTATCGCGGCGTATGCTTGCTCCATCCCCGCCGCGCGAAACTCGATCACATCTGGGACCGACACCATCGCCGAACGCAAGTCCGTGGCTTGGGAAACCCGGAGGGATCGCCCGTTTCGCACCGCGCCGAGCCCGCGGGCCGCGGCCAGCGTCTCAGCAGTGACGGGCAAGTGGATCACGCCTACCAGCGCACGCTGCGATGCAGTCTCCTCCAGCGCGACCAGCGTGCCGAAGGTCGGCAGCCCGCGGGAAAACGCCCGGGTGCCATCGATCGGATCCACGATCCAGCGGTATTCGGCCGGGCCACCTTCGAGGCCTGCCTCTTCACCGAGAACCGGGAATCCACCGAATTCCGCGGAGGCGCGCAACCGGCGCCGAATGACGGCTTCGGCCTCGCGGTCCGCCGGAGTGACCGGAGTGCCGTCAGGCTTGGCTTCAACGGCGAGGCTGGGAGAGCGGAAGCCGGCGAGAATCAGGTCCCGGGGAGCGCTCGCGGCCGCCACCGCGAGATCGCGGGCGCGCCCCAGAGCAGCAGCGTCGAGCAGGGGCATAGTGGGGCCAATATCCCACAACGAGCGCCGCCGGCCAAGCTACGGCCGGCGGCGCGAGAGGTTCCAGCTTGCAGGACCGGACGCCGGCTCATTCAGGCGGTGGCGGGGGAGGCGGAGGGCCCCGCCGGCGCCGCTCATCGAATCGCTTCCGCAGCTCGGCGTACTTGGTGCGTTGGTCCGGGTCGAGCTGGGCTTCGATTTCCCGGCTCACCCCATGCTCGAGCGAATCGATGCGCGGCCCCATCTCGCGCCACAGGGAATCGAACGCCGGCCGTCGGCGCTCGAAAATGGCACGCACGCTGTCCTGTTGCGATGGTCGGAGGCTGAGGCGGTGGCTCAGCATGTCGACGGCGTGACCCGGTGTGAGCCTGCCTTCACGCCCCCAAAAACGAGGGCCGAGCCACCGGCTGGCGATGCTGCCCACCGCAACGCCGGCGACGAACGCGCCCAGCAGCAACGCTGCCGCCCGCCAGCGCGGCCCCGCGATCACGGCGCCTCCAGGATCCGCGCCAACAGGACCTGCGGATCGGGCTGGGTGTCCGCAGCGAGCAACTCTGCCGGAGCCTCAGCCGGACCAAGTGCCTCTGCCAGGGAGACGATCGAGCCCCCCCGCTCACCCTGACTGATGCCCACAAGGGCCCCGACCAGGATGGCGGCCGCCGCGGCGATGCCGGGCCGGAACCACCGCGCGAGCAACTCCCACTCCGGGAGACTCCCCGCCCGACCCGGTCGCCCCGCCTGGCGCGCCGCGTTGCGCATCCGGGCAACGAATGCGTCGTGGTCTTCCACTCCCAGGTGATCACGCAGCAGCCGGCCGATGGTAGGATCGGGCTGATGGTCGAACGAATCGTGTGTCATCCCACCTCCTCGAGAAACGGTGCCAGGAGCACGCGCAGATTGCGGCGCGCGTGGAACACATCGGAGCGCACGGTGCCCTCGGGCACGTCGAGCAGCTCCGCGATTTCACCGTGCGAGTATCCCTCCGCATCGAAGAGTGTGACCGCGACCCGGGCCCGCTCCGGCAAGGTCGCGAGCGCCTCGGCCAGCCGAGCCCGAAGCAATGCCCGTCCGGCCTGCCGATCGGGTGTGGCTTCCCGGCTGGCCTCGTGCCCGCCGAGCGGCTGAGTCTCGCGAACGATGCGGCGACGTCTCAGGTCGCGGGCGGCGTTCAGCACGATCCGCATGAGCCAGGGCCGGAACGGCCGCCGCGGGTCGAACCGCGCGATCGCGCGCCAGGCTGCGAGCAGCCCGTCCTGTACGGCATCATCTGCATCGTTGGGGTCCCGCAGAACCAGCCGCGCCAAGCGCCTCGCCGCCGGACCATGTTCGGCGACCAGACGCCCGAACGCCTCCTCGTCTCCAGCGACGAGCCGGGCGATCAGCTCCGAGTCGGGCACGTTTGCCATACGCGCAGGCTCCCCGATTCGTTGCGGAGCGCAACCGTCCGCGGGAACCTGCCGAAGCGCGGCGCTCGTGGATGAGCCGCTCAAGGCGAGCTCGGCGGCTCGCTGCCCAGGCGCTCCTGGAAGCGTCGCCGGCGCTCCTCGTCGCGCGCCTTCTTCTGCTCCTTCTGGTAGCCCTCGTATTGTTTCCGCTGCTCGCCGGTCAGGAATCCGAGCGACTTGACGAACGCCTGGTCCCGCTTGCGGAGATCGTTCCCCAACCGCGTCAGCAGCCTGGCCTGCTGCTGCACGGCCTCGCGGTTGCGATCCCGAAGGGCGGATCGCATCGCGTCCCGCGCGGCACGCGCGCTGTCGCGCTTGGCCTGCGTGCCTGCCATGAGGCTATCCCAGGCGGGAGTGTACTGCTGGGTCTGCGGGTCGGTCAGGGAGAGCAGTTGCCGCAAGGTAGCCGGATTGGGAGGACCCTCGATCTCTTCTGGCGACGGGAGCTCCGACGGATCGAACGGCGGCCGCCCCATGCGCCGGCCGCCGCCACCCTCCCACGCGCCCCCGCCGGACATCGACCCGCCTGGCGGCTGATAGCCGCCCGGATCCTGGGCCCGGACGGTGCCAGCCGCGAACAGGCTCGCGGCCACGATCAGCGCCGAACGAAACCGCATGGCATCGCTCCTCCGCATCAGACCGCGAGCCGAGCGCCGTGCACCGCCAGCTCGGGTTCGCCGCGATAGGCGGTCAGACCCGCCCGCGCCAGCCAGTAGACCACCTCCGCGATGGCATCGCGCACCCGCGAATCCATCATGGCCTGGGCCTCGCGCTCCGGCAACAGATGGCGCACCTGCTGAAATGCGAGGCACTGGCCCACCAGCCAGATGGCGAGCATGGTCAGCTCGCCGGGCGTCGCGTCGGAGCGGAGCTGCTCGCCGATAACGTCGGCTGCGGCGGCCACGAAGGGTGGACGGTGGCCCGCGCTCCAAGTCATGCCTTGGGTGGTCCGCTCGAGCGTGTCCCAGGCCAGCAGGCGGGCCCGCTGGAGGTCCAGCGTATCGTCGGTGGCGCCACAGACCAGGGCGCGCACCAAGCGATGCAACCGGTCGTCGGTCCCGTCGGATCCTGCCGCGGCCATGGGCGCCTGGCCCGCAGCCAGCGCAAACGCCGAGCGGACGACGGCGGTGTAGAGCCCATCCTTGCCACCGAAATGGTAGCTGATGGCGGCGATATTGGTACCGGCCCGGCCCGCAATCTCCCGAATGGTGGCACCGTGGTAGCCGACCTCCGAAAAGACGGCCAGGCCGGCATCGAGAAGGCGCTGACGGGTCTGCTGGGCTGTGATGTCTTCGGTCACGCTGTCTGCTCCGCGCCGGGGGTAAGGATCTCGACTGACACTACGCGCGAGCAGCTGGGGACGTTGGGGGGGAGACCGTTGGCCGTTAGCGATTAGCGGCTAGCTGGGCGGCTGCCGCGCGGTCGATGAGCCAGGTGAGCTGCCCCCGGCCGGGCCGGACCACCTGGGCCGG
>JBIOTT010000030.1:0-3263 GCA_044866195.1 Gemmatimonadales bacterium | reverse complement strand
GCCCGGGCCAACATTGTGGGAGGCCCTCAACCGTCCGCCGTGCGCGCCGATGATCGAGCGGCTGATTGACTTCGTGGGCGATCGAGGCCATCAGCTCGCCCAACGTCGTCACGCGCGTGACGTGCGCCAGGGCCGCCTGCGCCTGGTGCAACGCATCTTCGGCCCGCTTGCGGTCTTCAATATCGGTATTCGTGCCATACCATTTCGCTATGTTCCCGCGCTCGTCACGCAACGGCACGCCGCGGATCGAGAACCAGCGATAGGCGCCGTCAAACCGCCGCAGGCGGGCTTCAATCTCCAACGGCGTCCCGGCCGCCACGGCCGCGCGCCGCGCCTCCAGCAGCCGCGTCCGGTCGTCGGGATGCACCGCGGCCTCCCAGCCCCAGCCCAGGGCCTCCTCCCGCGCCAGGCCCGTATAATCTAGCCAGCGCTGATTCACGAAGTCCACGGCGCCGTCGGGCCGGGCGCTCCAGACCAGTCCAGGAATGGTGTCGATGACGAGGCGATGTTGGTCTTGTAAGGCCTGCAGGCCCTGGAACGCACGCTCCAGGGCCTGCTGCGCACGTGTGTGGGCGGTGACGTCCATCACCGCGCCCACATACTCGAGGGTGCCCCGTGCCTCGTTGACGGCCTGCGCCACCACATGGAGATATTTGACCGAACCGTCCGGCATCAGGAAGCGGTGTTCAAAATCCAGGTCCGCGCCGTCGCGTGAGGCCCGCGCGATCGTCTCCTGGACGAAGGCGACGTCGTCTGGATGCACGCGTTGGAGGACCAGCGCCAAGCTCGGTTTCGTCGCGCGATCATACCCCGCGATGCGATTGGCGAATGGATCAGAGCGGCGCCGCGGTCGAGCTGATTGACGATCTCGAAGATCTTCTCCTCGAGCTCCTCCGGCGCCGTCCGTGACGCGAGCACGCTGCCGATCCGCAGGTGTGCCGCCGCCCGCTCGGCATCCGGGATGAGAGCATAGGTGGCCTCCTGCACGCGGTCGTGGAGGAACACATAGGCGCCATCCAGCCGAAAGATGGGTCCCGCGCGTACGACCTCCCACAGCGCCGCGTGGACCTCCTCCTCCTCAGAGACCCCGAGGACCATTCTCAGCGTAGCGGTCTGCGTGCTGTTCCCCAGGCAGCGAGTTGCTTCAAGGCTTCCAGCGTGGCGCCTGGGAAGCGGTTCAGCTTTCCAGCCATGAGATCCGCCACGTTGTCGGTGATGCGCTGGGCACGGATGCGATCCATGTCCCACTGCCAGGCGGACGCGTCGGGGTCGAACGCGAGCAGCCCCTCGTCCACGAGCGCGGTGACAAACTGGACCGCGAAGAACGGATTGCCGCCGGTCTTCTCAGACACCAGCCCGGCCAATAGTCGCACGCGCTCCAGCGCTGCGTGCAGGGCATCGGCAACCAGCTGACCCACATCCTCAAGCCTGAGGGGACCAAGCACGATCTCCTGCACCCTCGATCCGGCGTTGCGGATCACCCCCAGCGTCCGCATGAGCGGGTGCGAGGGACCGACCTCGTTGTCCCGATAGGCGCCGACCAACAGGAGGTGTCGCACCTCCGGCTCGGTGACCAGGCGCTCGAGCAGTTCGAGGGTCGCCGTGTCCAGCCATTGCCAATCGTCGAGGAACAGCGCGAGCGGGTGCTCCGGCCGCGCGAACACGCTGAGGAATCGCCGGAACACCAGCTGGAAGCGAGTCTGCGCATCCTGTGGCGGGACGTCGGGAACCGGCGGCTGCTCACCAATGATGAGCGCCAGCTCCGGGATGAGATTGACCATGAGCTGGCCGTTCGGGCCCAGCGCCTCCAGCAACGCATGTCGCCAGCGGCTGAGCGCCGCATCATCCTTGCTGAGCAACTCACGGACGAGGCTCTGAAAGGCCTGTGCCAAGGTCGCGTACGGGATGTCGCGCTTGTACTGGTCGAACTTGCCGGCGGCAAACAGGCCGCGCGGCGGGACCAGCACCTGGTGCAGTTCGTTGACGGTCGAGGACTTGCCGATGCCGGCATAGCCGGAACCAGCACGAGTTCGGTTGTGCCATGGGTCGCGACCCGATCAAATGCGGCGACGAGGGCGTCGATCTCGGCCTCGCGTCCATACAGCTTTTCCGGGATCAGCAGCCGATCCGATGCGTCGTGCGCCCCCAGAGGGAACGGGTCGATGCGGCGGTGCGCCTCCCATGCCGTCAGGCAACACCGGAGGTCGGCATCGACGCCTGCGGCGGTCTGGTACCGGTCCTCAGCGGTCTTGGCCAGGAGCTTCAAGACGATGGCGGCGACCGGACCCGGAAGTCCGCTCACCCGCTCGCTCGGCGACACCGGCTGCCGGGCGATGTGACAATGGATCCACTCCAGTGGATCCGAGGCCGTCAACGGCAGCGTCCCGGTGAGCATCTCGTACAGCGTGACGCCGAGGGAGTAGAGATCGCTGCGGGCATCGATCGAGCGGTTCATGCGGCCGGTCTGCTCAGGCGCCATGTAAGCAAACGTGCCGGCAATAACCTCTGGTGGCGCGGGCGCTTGGCGTTCGCGCGGCAGCCGAGACGCAATGCCTAAGCCGGTCAGCCAGACCCTGCCAGTCCTGAGGTGCGCGAGGATGTTGGCCGGCTTGATATCTTTGTGGATGAGGCCTCGGGCGTGGAGTCGACCGAGCGCAACCGTGAGGCCGATGGCCAGCGGAAGTGCCCGCCATCCGCCGAGGGAGGCAGAGCAGGCGCGAGCCGGATGCGGAGTCGGACCCGAGGCCGCCCGGCCCTGAGGGGAAAAATTGCTTGAGGGGGCAAGTGGTGCCATGAACGACCGGCGGTTGGTGGTCTCCTTGAGCAACCGATGAACGCTGAGGTGGTGCCGAAAAATAGCCAACAGATGTCAGCATCCTGTCATGCAGGCCGGCGTGGGATCCCGAGCTTCTCCATGCGGTAGAGCAATGTCGTGCGTCGGAGGCCGAGGCGTGCCGCGGCGCCCTGCGGCCCGCCGATGACCCCGTTGGTGTCCCGCAGGACCTGGATGATGTGCGCCCGTTCGACCTCTTCCAGCGTCTGCCGGGTGGTAGAAGTGTCAAGCACGGCGCGGCTCCGCTGCCACTCGGTCGATGTCAGCCGCAGGACGGTGTCGGGCGTCAGGATGACGGCGCGCTCGATGACGTTCTGCAGCTCCCGGACATTGCCCGGCCAAGCATCGTGCGTGAGGACCTCCATCACCTCGGTGGGGATCATGTCGATAGGCTTGTGCAGCTGCCGCGCGTAGTGGCGCACGAAGTGGC
>JBIOTT010000029.1:0-20835 GCA_044866195.1 Gemmatimonadales bacterium | reverse complement strand
GCCGAGATCACGACCTTCTTCGCGCCGGCGGTGAGATGGGCGGCGGCGTGCTCCCGGTCGGTGAACCGCCCGGTCGACTCGAGCACCAGGTCTATGCCCAGATCCTTCCACGGGAGCTTGGCCGGGTCACGCTCGGCGAGCACCTTGACCAGCTTGCCGTCGATGTGGATCCCGTCGGCGGCCGCCTCCACTGTGCCCGGATAGCGACCGTGCACCGAGTCGTACGTGAAAAGGTGCGCCAGCGTCTTGGTGTCGGTGATGTCATTCACCGCCACGAAGTCGAGGTCCTTCAAGCCCATGCGCTCCGCCGCCCGGACCACGTTGCGCCCGATGCGGCCGAAGCCATTGATCCCTACGCGAGTCGCCATTTCATCTCCTTAGCGCTATCGGCTATCCGCTAGCCGCTCTGCCATCAGCTTCTGCCGACGTCCTCCGCCGCCCACGAGGCCCGCGCGGATAGCAGCGGACAGCGAATGGCGGATAGCGGATAGCTATCTGCTAATGGCCTGACCTCACCCTACCGCCCGCCCGAACGTCACCGCCTCCACCTGCTCGGCACCACCGGCCTTGAGCGCCTCCGCTGCCGCGAGCAGCGTGGCACCGGTGGTGAATACGTCGTCCACCAGCAGCGCCCGTATGCCGCGGGCATCGCCGGCGGCAAATGCGCCGGTGACGTTGGCGCGGCGCTCGTCGGGGGTCAAGGCCGTCTGGGTCGTCGTTTCGCGCGTCCGCCAAAGCAGGTCGGTTCGCACCGGCAGACCGAGAGCGCCCGCCAGTGCCGCCGCGAGCCGCTCGCTCTGGTTGTAGCCTCTGACCCGCGCCCGCCGACGTGCCAGCGGAATCGGTATCAAGGATACCCCGGCGGTCAATGGCTCCAGGCTCTTCATCTGTATCGCCATCGCCTCGGTTACCCGCCACCATCCCTCGTACTTGAGGAGGTGGACCACGTCTCGCGCACCGTCTTCCAGCCGCACGGCGCTACGCACCCGTCTCAGCACATCGGGCCACCCCGCGCACATCCGGCAACTCTCGTCCAGGTCCTGTGGTTCCCCGCAGCGCCCGCATACCGGATCGGGCACGGAGCGCCACCGGCTGCGGCAGAGGCCGCAGACCAGCGCATCGCCGTCGCCGGCGGGCACGCCGCGCCGGCACAGCACACACTCGCCCGGCAAGAGCCACCGTTCGACCCCCCGGGCGATCGCAGCCAACTCTCCCCAGTCGACGTTGAGGGCGACGCCGCGCCGGGCCGGCTCAGCGGAGGGCTGCATCGACCGCTGCCCGCATGATCTCGCGCGGAGCCGCCACGCCCGGGAACCAGCGCTCGAACGACGCCGCCCCTTGGGCGACCAGCATCGCCCGGCCGTCGGCGGCCCGAATGCCCCGAGCTTGAAGGGTCCGCACCCAGGGTGTCTCACCCTTGGCGTACACCAGGTCCAACGCCACCTCGGCGTCGGGCGCCAGGTTGGGCGGGATCGGCGCGAGATCGCGCGGATGGAGCCCGAGGGGCGTGGCGTTGACGAGCACCCGGCAGGCTTGGGGCGCAACCAGCTCCACGCCCAGCGAGGCCGCCCACTCCTCGAACCGCCCCCGGCGTGCTGGATCGCGCGACAGCACCGCCACCCGAACCCCGCGCTCTCGCGCCGCGCCGACCACGGCGCGCGCCGAGCCACCGGTGCCGGCAATCAACCAGGCCGAATCGGGTGGCCCCAGATCGTCGAGGGCCTGGAGAAATCCCTCGGTATCCGTGTTGTCGCCGACGCACTCGTTGCCGACCGCCCAGAACGTGTTGCACGCGCCCAGGGTCCGCGCCCGGTCGCGGAGCCGGTGCACGGCCTCGGCCGCGATCTCCTTGTGGGGCACGGTCACGTTGCCGCCGCCGCCGGCCGCCACCAGCGCATGCATCAGCGCCCCGACCGCATCCGACCCGCAGCGGAGCGGAACGTACACGGCTTCCAGGCCGAGGGCATGGAAAGCCGAATTGTGCATCACGGGGGAAAGTGAGTGGGAGACGGGATCGCCGAGGAGCGCGAAGACGCGCGTCCTACCGCTGATCACCGAGGCGCTCCGCCGCCAGGCGGTTCACGACCCCGTCGACCAGCTCTCGGAGCTCGGCGAGCGTGACGCGATAGTCGTCCAGCTCTCCGCCGAACGGATCGGTCACCTCGCCCGCCTTGCCGGCGAACTCGCCGAGGAGGTGAACCCGGTCGGCGCCGCCCAGCTCGGCGACCCGAACCGCGTGGTGCCGCGACATGACGAGGATGAGATCGGCGGAGTTAACCAGCTCGCGGCTGAGCAGCCGCGCCCGGTGAGCGGAGAGGTCCACACCTTGCTCGATGCCCACCAGGTACGCGCCTTCCGAGGCCGGCGCGCCGTCCCAGGCCCCGGTTCCGGCAGACGTCACCGTCACCTGCCCGGCCAGCCCACGGGATTCCAGCGCCCGACGGAGCAACTCCTCCGCCATGGGACTGCGGCAGGTGTTGCCGGTGCAGACGAAAAGAATGTGCAAGATCGACCCTCTAGCCTACGTCTTGAAAAGCGTAAACGGTGAACGGTGAACGGTAAACGGGTGGCACGTCGCATGCTTCCCAGGCACACGGCCGCCCGCAGGTCAACCCGTTCACCGTTTACCGTTCACCGTTCACGCTGTTCTCACTGTTCAACTTTTCATGGGGCGAGGCTCCCCACCGCCGCCCGCAACTCCGCCACTGGAATCGCACCCGTCCGGATCATCTTCGGCACCACGCCGGTGCAATCCACGACTGTGGATGGCGGGACGTTGCCCAGCACGCCGCCGTCCAGCACCAGCAGCTGTCCTGCATCCACCGCGTCCTGAAAGAACTCTACCAGCCGGCTCACCCCGGGCGCGGGCGGCTGACCGGGCCGATTGGCCGAGGTCGAGGTGAGCGGAGCGCCGAGCGCCGCCACCATGCGTGCGATCCCGGCGTGCGACGTGTGGCGTACTGCAATCCCACCCTCCCCTCCGCGAAGGGCATCGGGCAGGCGCCCCTCTCCTCCCGGCAGCGCCAACGTGAGCGGGCCGGGCCAGAACGCGGAGGCGAGCGCCGAGGCGGATGCATTGAAGCTGAGCCCCCAGGATTCCGCCATGGCGCGGCTCGCAATCAGCAGCAGGAAAGGCTTCCCGGGCGAGCGGCCTTTGACGCGGATGAGTGCGCTCAGCCCTTCCGCGGTGGGGAGCGAGCCGAGCCCGTAGACCGTTTCGGTGGGATAGGCCAGCAGCCCGCCGCGGCGGAGATGGGCGACGACGGTCGGCATGGCCGCCTGCTGCTCCGACTGGGTTGTAAAGGCGAGGGTCATTGCCGCGCCACCCAGGCGTCGGCCCACGCCAGGTCGTCCGGCGTGGTGATCTTCACGTTGCGAGGAGAGTCGGGAACCACGACGACGGTGGCACCGAGGCGCTCCACCAACGCGGCATCGTCGGTGGCGGTGACTCCGGCACGCTGAGCCCGGTCGTGGGCTTCGACCAGAAGCGCCCGGGGGAATCCCTGAGGCGTCTGAGCCCGCCAGAGCCGGTCGCGGGCAACCGTGCGCATCACTCGCCGGTCGTCGGCGGCCGCGACCTCCTTGACCGTGTCGGTGACCGGCACAGCGGCGATCGCCGACACGCCGGTGCGGACCTCGCGAATGACGGCGTCGATGACGGCAGGTTCTACGAACGGCCGAGCCGCATCGTGCACCAGCACCACGGTGCAATCGGGGTTGAGCGCTGCCAATCCCGCGGCCACTGACTCACTCCGTTCGCCGCCGCCGTCGACCAGCGCCAGCGTGCTGCCGGCAAGCCCTGCAAGGAACTCCGGAGGCCGAGCCGCGTGGCCCGGTGGAAGGACCAGCACCACGTGCGCCACCTCGCGGTGGCCGGTGAACGGCCGCAGGGCTCGGAGCAGCATGGGCACGCCGGCGATCGGGCGGTACTGCTTGGGCAGGCCGCCGATCCGGCTGCCGGCGCCTGCGGCCACCAGGATGGCGCCTACGTCACGCGGCAAGCGCTCGCACCAGCTGCCCGATGTGGTCCAGGCCGACCAGCGCCACGCCGGGCACTTGCAGCGCGCTTCGGGAAGAGCCGTACACCCGCCGGAACCCGAGCCGCGCTGCCTCCTGCACCCGTCGCTCCGCACCGCCGGTGGGACGGATCTCACCGCCGAGCCCGACCTCGCCAAGGAAGATCACGTCCGCTGGGGCGGGGCGATTGTGGAGACTCGAGACCAGCGCGGCGGCAACCGCCAGGTCGGCCCCCGCCTCGCTGAGGCGAACGCCGGCGGTCACCTGCACGAAGACATCCAGCTCGGCAAACGACGTGTCGGCCCGCCGCTCGAGCACCGCCAGCAGGACGGCCAGCCGCCGCGGGTCGAGCCCGGTGGCCACCCGTTGGGGCGTGCCATAGCCCGAGCGAGCCGCCAACGCCTGGACCTCCACCAGCACGGGCCGGGTGCCTTCCATGAGCGCGGTGACTGCGCTCCCGGTGGTGCCATCGGCCCGGGCTGCCAGGAAAACGGCCGAGGGGTTCGGCACGGCGGCGAGCCCCCGGTCCGTCATCGAGAACACCCCCAGCTCGTCGACCGAGCCGAAGCGATTCTTGGTGGCGCGGAGCAGCCGGTAGTCGAGCGTGGCCTCGCCCTCGAAGTAGAGCACTGTGTCTACGATGTGCTCGAGCGTCTTGGGGCCGGCGATGCCGCCGCCCTTGGTGACGTGCCCCACCACCACGACGGCCGTCCCGCTTTCCTTGGCGAAGCGCATGAGCTGACCGGAGCACTCACGCACCTGCCCCACATTGCCGGGGGCGCTCTCCAGCAGCTCGGTATAGACCGTCTGGATCGAGTCGAGCACCACGACCTCGGCCCGGAGACGAGCGGCCGCGTCGACGATGGCCTCGAGGCGGGTTTCGCCCAGGACATGAACCGCGCCCGCGTCTTCGTCCAGCCGGTCGGCCCGGAGCCGGAGCTGATCCGGACTCTCTTCACCGCTGGCGTAAAGGATGGTGCGGCCGGCGGTCTCCAGCCGGGCCGCCGCCTGAAGCAGGAGGGTGGACTTGCCGATGCCGGGCTCGCCGCCGATGAGCGTCATGGAGCCAGGGACGATACCGCCGCCCAGCACGAAGTCGAATTCGTCGATACCGGTGGTGAGGCGAGTTAGCGGCTCGCGCGCGATGTCGCGGAGGCGGTCGGGAGCGGACGGGAGCGGTCGGGAGCGGACGGGAGCCCGCCTCCCGCCTGCTCCCGCTCGCTCCCGCCTGCTCCCGGCTACCGGCTCCTCGCTGACTGCGTTCCACGCGCCGCACCCTTCGCACCGGCCCACCCACTTGGGGTGCTCGTGCCCGCACTCGGCGCAGCGATAGACCGACCGCGCCCGCGCCATCCTCAGACCGGCTCCTCTCGCGCGGAGAAATTGTCGAACCGGGTGAACTCGCGGCTGAAGCGGAGGGTGATATCGCCAGTTGGGCCGTTCCGATGCTTGGCCAGCATGATCTCCGCTACTCCGCGCTTGCTCTCGTCTTCTTTATCGTAGTACTCCGGCCGGTGGATGAAGATCACGACGTCTGCGTCTTGCTCGATGGCCCCAGAGTCACGCAGGTCGGAGAGAATGGGCTTCCGCTCCCCGCCCCGCTGCTCCGAGGCGCGCGACAGCTGGGAGAGCGCAACCACCGGCACCTGCAGCTCGCGGGCGAGGCCCTTGAGCGACCGCGAGACGTCGGAGATCTCCTGAACCCGGTTTTCCGAATATTCGGGGCTCCGCATCAACTGGAGATAGTCCACGACCACCAGGCCGATATCGTGCTCCGCCTTGAGCCGCCGCGCCTTGGAACGCATCTCGAGCAGGGTGATGGCGGGCGTGTCGTCGATCCAGATGGGACACCCCTGGAGGATGCCGGCGGCGCGGGCCAGCCGGGTGAAATCTGCGTCGCGGAGGGCCGAGCGGCGGACCCGGGAGCTATCGACCAGTGCTTCTGCCGTAAGCAGCCGCTGAACCACCGCGTCCTTGGACATTTCCAGCGAGAAGATTGCCACCCCGAACGCGGGCGTTGCGGTTGCCGCGTGGGCGGCGATGTTGAGCACCAGGGCCGTCTTTCCCATCGAGGGCCGGGCCGCGACGATGACCAGCTCGGAGGGCTGGAAACCCGACGTCAGCGCGTCCAAGTCTACGAACCCACTGGGAACCCCGGTAATCGTTTTACCGCTGCGCTGGAGCGCTTCGATGCGCTCCATGGCGGGCCAGAGCATTTCCTTGAGCCGGACGAAGCCCTGATCGAGCCGCTGCTGCGAGATGTGGAAGATGCGGGCTTCCGCGACATCGAGCAGCTCGGGTGCCTGCGAGCGCCCGTCGTAGGCTTCCGTGATCGTCTGGGTGGAGGCTTCGATCAGCCGGCGAAGAATCGCCTTGTCGCGCAGGATGCGCGCGTGGTGATCGAGGTTCGCTGCGGTCGGCGCCGCGTCCACCAGCTCGCCGACGTACTCGGGCCCTCCCACCTGGGCCAGATCGCCTCGGCGTTCCAGCTCGTCGTTGAGGGTGACGGGATCGATGACGCTCCGCCGCTCGACCAGGGCTCGCATGGCCCGGAACAACCGGCGGTGCTCCTCCCGGTAGAACATGGTGTCGTCCACCATCTCCACCGCGCGGAGCGCAGCATCCTGATCGAGCAGCATCGCCCCGAGGACCGCCTGCTCGGCCTCGGAGCTCCAGGGCGCGGAGCGCCCGACATAGGGGTCAGCGGTCGAGAAGCTGTCGCGCGATACGGACGTCATCCCAGGTGGGCTTCTTCCAGTTCGGGTTGCGAAGCAGTGCGGCCGGATGGTAGGTGGCGACGAGCGGAATGCCGCCGTAGGAATGAACCTTCCCGCGCAGCTCGCCCAAGCCCTTCCGAGCGTTCAGCAACGCCTCAGCCGCCGTGCTGCCGAGCGCCACGATCACCTTGGGCCGAATGAGCGCGATCTGCCGGTGAAGGTACGGCATGCACGCCGCCATCTCGTCCGGCAGCGGTTTGCGGTTCTGCGGCGGCCGGCACTTCACGATATTGGTGATGTATACATCTTCGCGCGTGAGTCCGATAGCCTGGATGATCTCGTCCAGCAGCTTGCCGGCCTGGCCCACGAAGGGCCGTCCCAGCGCGTCCTCAGTGGCGCCCGGGCCTTCTCCGATGAACATCAGCTGGGCTGCGGGATTTCCTTCTCCCGGCACGGCGTTGGTCCGGCCGGGACAGAGGCCGCAGCAATGGGTGGTGCGGATACGTTCGGCGATTGCGTCGAGCGTCGTGAGCTCATTCAGCCCATCGCCGCCGAGCAGGGTGGGCGTCGGCGGCTCGATGTAGAACCCCGGGCCGGGGATGGGAGGGCAGCCACGCTTCCACTTGGGGGCGGGAGCAGTCGGGAGCAGTCGGGAGCAGTCGGGAGCAGACGGGAGCTCGCTATCCGCGGAGCCTCCCGCCCGCTCCCGCCCGCTCCCGTCTGCTCCCGTCCGCCTGTCCGCCTTCCCGCCCGCGCCCGCCTGCAGGATCACTTCCGCCCCGCCGAGCTCCATCTGCTGCGCCAGGTACCGCTTCCGCTCGTCACCCAAGCCGCACCTCCACGGCGTCCAGGATCGCCTCGGCCACATCGCGCTTTGACTTGAGCGGCAGGATCTGCAACCCGCCCTCCCGGTCGAGCAGTGCGACCCGGTTGGTGTCGTGCTCGAAGCCGGCGCCGGGCTCGAGCGCATCGTTCACCACGATCAGGTCGAGGTGCTTGCGCTCGAGCTTGGCCCGCGCCTTATCGAGCGCGTCGCCGGTCTCGAGCGCGAAGCCGACGATCACGCTCCCCGGCTTCCGCCGCTCCTCTGTGGTGGCGAGGATGTCGTCGGTAGGCTCCATCGGCACCGCCAGCGCGCCCTGGATGCGAGGCTGCTTGCTTGCGCTCGGGTGCGCCGGCCGGTAGTCGGCCGGGGCCGCAGCCATGACCAGCACGTCGGCTCCGGGAAGATCGGCGCGGACGGCGTCCTCCAGCTCTTTGGTGGTCTCCACCCGGCGCACGGTCACGCCTACCGGTGGCGCGAGGGCCACTGGCCCCGAGATCAACACCACGTCGGCGCCACGCTCCCAGGCGACCTCGGCGACGCGATATCCCATCTTGCCGCTGGACCGGTTGGTGACCACGCGAACCGGATCGATCGACTCGCGGGTGGGACCCGCCGTCACCACTACCCGCCGCCCCGCCAGCGGTCCTCGGCTGCGGAGCAGCCGCGCTCCATAAGCCAGGATGGTTTCCGGCTCGCTCATGCGGCCGGGGCGCTCCGAGGGCCCCTCGGCCAGGGCACCGATCTCGGGACCCACGAACGCGAAGCCTCGATCGCGCAGCAGTCCGAGATTTCGCTGCGTGGCCGGGTTGGCGTACATCTCGTCGTTCATGGCGGGGGCGAGCAGCACCGGAGCGGTGCGGGCCAGGAGCAGCGCGGTCAGCACGTCGTCAGCCAGCCCGAGAGCGACCCGGGCGAGCAAGTTGGCCGTGGCAGGCGCCACGATCACCAGGTCGGGGGCGCGGCCCAGCCGGATGTGGTCGAGCGCCCCGCCGCGGTCCCAGAGAGACGTCAGCACGGGGCGCCCGGTGAGCGCCTCGAAGGTGACCGGCCGTACGAACTCGGCAGCGCTCTGGGTGAGCACCGCGTCGACCATCGCGCCCGCTTCGACGAGCCGCCGGGCGAGAAAGCAGCTCTTATAGCACGCGATCCCGCCCGACACGCCGAGGACGACGTGCCGGCCGGCCCACACGGCTCAGGCCTCGGAGCGGCGGCGGCGCACCAGCTTGTAGTTGAGGTCGCCCTTGACCAGCGCATCCAGCGACTTGGTCGTGAGCTTCTCGCCCTGGGTCACGATCCGGTCGCGCGGCAGCTCGTTGAGATAGCGCGCAAACTTAGCGGCAACCAGCACGCCCAAGTACTTGTTGCCTGCCTGCCTCGCGACGTCGTGCGGAGTGGTGATGCGCATCTGGTCTCCTTTAGAGGAACCGCGTAAGAGGTGAGAAGGATCTCTATCTTACTTCTTACCTCTTACTTCTTACTTCTTACTTCTTACTCTCTGTATTTCCCGCCTCAGGCTGGCGACAAATTCTTCCAGGCCGTCCTGCCGCCCCACCCGTCGCATTTCGGCATCGAGAATAGCCGAGACCTGGGCGACGGCGTGCTTCAGATCGTCGTTCACGATCGCGTAGTCGTACTCGCCCACCGCCGCGAGCTCTTCGTCCGCCCGATCGAGCCGGTGCCGCACCGCGGTCCGATCTTCCGTGCGCCGGCCCTCGAGGCGGCGGATCAACTCATTCCCGGACGGCGGCAGGACGAACACCTGGACCGCCTCGGGAAGCGTCTGCCGGACCTGCCGGGCCCCTTCTACCTCGATGTCGAGCACCGCGTGCTTCCCGGCCGCCAGGATCTGCTCGATCTCGGCTCGGAGGGTTCCGTAGAGGTTGCCGCCGTACGCCGCGTGCTCGAGAAACTCGCCGGCGAGAACCCGCCGCTCGAACTCGCTCCGGGACAGAAAGTGATAGTCCCGGCCGTGCTGCTCTTCCGCCCGCGGAGTCCGGGTGGTGGCCGACACGGAATAGCCCACGTCGCTCCGCTCAGCCAGCAGCTGCCGCGCAATGCTGGTCTTGCCACCCCCCGACGGTGACGACAGCACGAGCAGCAGCGGCCTCACTCGAGATTCTCGAGCTGCTCGCGGAATTTCTCGAGCTCGCCTTTCATCCCGATCACTCGATGGGCGATCTCGGCATCGTTGGCCTTGGCGCCCATCGTGTTTACTTCCCGGCCGAGCTCTTGCGCGAGGAAACCGAGCTGCTTTCCGACCGGCCGCTCCCCGGCGAGGGCTTCACGCGCAGCTTTCACATGGGCGCCCAGCCGCACCAGCTCCTCGGTGATATCGAGCCGATCGGCCATGAACGCGAGCTCCTGCGCCAGCCGCTGCTCGTCGACCGCGCGGCCCTCCAGCAGCTCGCGCACGGCACCTCTCAGCCGGTCGCGCTCGCGCACCAGCCGCTCCGGGGCCCGCTCGGCGATCACCTGGGCCGCCTGTTCCAGCAGGTCGAGCCGCTGCCGCAACTCAGCGGCGAGCAGGTCGCCCTCGCGCCGCCGCATCGCACGGCATTCCGCCGCCGCTCGGGCCAGCACCGGCTCGACCTCGGCCCAGCTGACCTCGATCGGCTGCCCGCTGTCGGCGCCTAGAACGTCCGGCTGGCGCGCAACCAGCTCAAGGGAGACCTCGCCCGATAACGCGAGCGCGCTCTGCAGCTCACGGAGCCGGGCCACCACAGCCTTCGCACGCTCGAGATCGACTCGGCTCTCCTCGGCCCGCAGCGGCTGGGCGACCCAACGCGCCTGAAGCGCGAGATGCCCGCGATCGAAGTCGCGCCGGAGTCGCTCGCGGACCTCGCCCTCGAGGCTCAATAGCTCCGCCGGCAGACGGGCGGCGAGATTGAAGTACCGGTGGTTGACAGTCCGGATCTCGATCCGGAGCCGGCCACCGGCCACCAGCCCCTCCCCGGCGCCGAACCCGGTCATGCTGAGCGGCACGGCGAACTCCCGAGCGCGGGAAAGCCTGGGAATGTAGCGGTCGAGGGAGCTTAGTGGTAGGTCGCGGAAGGCGCTGGATGGGAGCTCTTCCACCTTCTCGGGCAAGGCGCGCAAGCACCATTGCCAGAACACGTTGCCACGCTAACCTCGGGCAGCCTCTCACCTCCAGCAAGGGCTGGCGAGGTCAGTTCGCGAAGGTCCACCGCACCCCGAACTCACTCGGCCGGCCGGTGATCGGCAGCCCGGGCACGTACGGGTTCTCCTTGGCCGTCAGGTTGGCGCGGTCCCAGAAGAACTGGAAAGACCCCAGCGCCACCTGTACCAGGCTCCGGAAATAGGTGGCACTGGAGAGAGTGACTGGAGCCCCAAACGGATCCCGCCCGAGAACGCCGTCGCTCCAGTGCTCGACGGCGAGGCGCAGCTCGAGATCCAGCGTCCCGCTCGGGAAGACCCGGAGGAACTTGGTGCGGATGGTTCCACTCCCCAGGACGTGCCGAGGCGGAAGTCCTTCCGGTGTGGGCTTGCGGGGGTCGCTCACCCAGCCCTCGAACGAAATCCAGGGCAGCGGCGTCAGCCGAACCCGTCCGGTGACCCAATCGGTCCCACCCGACGATGCGATCACCGGAATCTGGGCGTATGGCTGATAGGACAGCGGCTGATACGCGGCAGTATGGGCAAGCCCGCCCTCCAGCGCGAACCAGCGCCGCTCCCACCCGGCCGACACCTGCCAGTCGCGCAGGGTTTGCGCCTGATCGGTGAGCACGGCCGGCGCAGCCACGACCTTGCCGGCGCGGAAACTGGCGCTCGCTTCGAGCCCGAGAGGCAAGCGAACCCCGCCGCGGAGGCCGACCCAGTTGGACGTGCGGCCGCCGTCGTGTCGCTGATAGGCGGCCTCACCACTCAGGGCGGCACCGCCGATTGGGGCCCAGCCGGCCGTCGCGCGGAGGTCGGTGGAGGTCCAGCGTGATCGATAGAACGCGGACGCGCCGAGCGAATACGCCGGCCGGCGCAGCGAGGCGACCACCCCGGCAGAGTGGATAGTCTGGTTGGGCGTGAGGCTGTCGCTCGCGGTGGTGCGTCCCAGAACCAGGTCGCCGCGCGGACCCAGCCCGCTGCTGTCGGCGCGCCACATGGCGCGAAGCTCCCAGTCCATTCGGCGGGCGCTGGGGAGGCCGCGGCTCAAGGTGTCCGCGGAGACCAGCGTGGGATCGCGGTCGGGGCGGGAGCGAAGCCCCTGCAGCAGGACGCCCCACCGGGGGGACGGCAGGTAGGTTCCCTGCAGAAAAAACGAGGTGTTGGAATACCTCGAGCGGACTCCCTCGAGCGTGGGCACGCTCAGGTTGTCGCCTGCGATCATGAAGCCGAGCCCCGACCGCGACTTTCGCTCCAGTGATGCCTGGTAGCGGGCAAAGCTGGCACCGCCCCGCGAGACGGCGATGCGGGAGCGGGGGGCCAGCCGGTCGTGATTGCGGGTGTACAGCCGCACCCGCAGGAGACCCGGCCAGCGTTCGATCTCGATCCGATCGAGAATGCTGAGTGACAGGATGGACGGGTCGACTCCGACCGAGTCCGCACCCGCCGGCATATAGGGAACGCCGTCCAGCCAGTACTCTACCGAGGTGGCACCGCGCGCCTGGAAGTTCGGGTACTCCGGCTGCCCGGTCCACCCGCCCCGCCAGAGATACACGCCCGGCACCCGCTGCAGCAGATCCGAAAGCGTCGCGGCATGCGCCCAGTCGACCGAATCACGGGTGATAACCAGCCGGGCAAACGGCGGCTCCGGGCCCGGAGCGTCGAGCGGCCCCGGTGCCAGGACCCTGGTCTCCTTCAGCTTCTCGACGGCAAGATAGCGCTGGACTTCTCCCGAATCGGCTCGGGCTTTCTGGCCAACCGTGTCGGCGACGAAACCGGTATCGGCTCCAACCCGGGTGGTGTCGAACGGCGATATGGCGGTGTCCGGCCTGAAGCCGGGGATCGTGTCCTGGCCGGGCACCAGGGGCCGGAGGGTGTCGGGCTGCTGACCGGAAACCAAAAGCGTGAACAGTGAACAGTGAACAGTGAACAGGACTGCAAGAGCGGCTGCGGTGCGCACGACAAGCCTGCCAAACCACCCCCGTTCACCGTTCACCGTTCACCGTTCACGCGTATCGCGTTCACGCTTTACTTCGGTTCAGCACCAGCTCGCTGAACAGACGCACCCCGACTCCGGTCGGGCCCTTGACCCGTCCCGGCTCCTCCCGGTCGGTGTAGGCGGTGCCCGCGACGTCGAGATGAGCCCAGGCGAATCCGTCGACGAACTCCCGGAGGAACCATCCGGCCGAAATGCTGCCAGCGGGACGGCCACCCGCATTCTTCACGTCGGCGATGTCGGACTTCATGAGTTCCCGATAGTCGTCCCACATCGGCAGCGGCCAGGCACGCTCGCCGGCCCGTTCGCCGGCAGTACGAACCTCCTCGACCAGGGCGTCGTCGTTGCCCATGACCCCGGAGGCGGTATGACCCAGGGCGATCACGATGGCACCGGTGAGCGTCGCGATATCCACCACTGCGCTCGGTTGATAGCGCCTGGCATAGGAGAGCGCGTCGCACAGAATCAAGCGGCCTTCGGCGTCGGTGTTGATCATCTCGATGGTTTTGCCGAAATGGCTGGTGATGACGTCACCGGGCTTCACCGCGGTCCCCGAGGGCATATTCTCGGCGGACGGAATCAACCCGACCACATGCACCTTGGGCTTGAGCCGGCCCAACATCTCGAAGGTCCCCAACACCGCGGCGGCGCCGGACATGTCGAACTTCATGTCCTCCATGTTCTGCGCCGGCTTGATCGAGATGCCGCCGGTATCGAAGGTGACCCCCTTGCCTACCAGCACCACCGGCTTTCCGTCGGAGCCCTTGTACTCGAGCGCGATGAACCGCGGCTCCTCGGCGCTGCCCTGAGCAACCGAGAGCAGCGCGCCCATCTTCTCCCGCACGATCGCCGCCCGGTCGAGCACGGTGACCGCGAACCCGTGGCGTTGCGCCAGCTCTTCTGCGGTCTTCCCCAGAAAGGTGGGGGTGCACACGTTGCCCGGCAGGACCTGAAGCCCCCGGGTAAAGGTCTGGCCCGCGCCGATCGCTGCGCCCACTCGGTGGCCGGCCTCGACTTCCGCAGTTGCCTCGGGCGCGAGAATCGTGAAGCGCTCGAGCACCGGCTTCGGCTCCTCCGGCGGCTGCTTCATATCGGTGAAGATCCAAGCGCCCTGCGCCAGGCCTTCCGCCGCGAACTGGCCCACATCGCGCGGAGGAAGCGCGCCGCGACCCTCGGCGGATAGATGAAAGGCACCGGAAGGAACGCCAAGGCTCCGCGCCCGCTTGGCTACGATGGCGGCCGCGCGGCGCAGGTCGGGCTGGCCTGCCGCTTCGATCTTGCCGAGACCCACCAGCACGATGCGACCGGCCGGCCCGGGTGGATAAAGAAGGGCGGTCTCGTCCCGCTTGCCTGAAAAGTCGGCGGCAGCGTAGAGCCGGCCGAGCGCGCCTCCGGTGGCCCGGTCGAGCTCGCCCAGCGATGCGGGAAGTGTGGCCCCCTGGGGGACGGCGACTCCGAGCAGCGGAGTCTCGAATGCGGCCGGTGGTGTGGCCGCGACGGTGGTCTCGAAAGGCATGGCTGCCGCTCTACCTCCGAAGAGGGTTACCGGCGGCGGAGGGGAACGTAGTCCTGCCGCCTCGGTCCGATGTAGGCCGCACGGGGGCGGATGAGCCCCTCCTGGGCCTGCTGCTCCAATACATGCGCAAGCCAGCCGGGAATACGTGCCACCGCGAACACGGCGGCAAACAGCTCGGGTGGAATTCCCGCGGCGCGATAGAGCGGTGCAAGGTAGAAGTCCGCGTTGGCATACTGTTGAGTCGCCGCGCGAACCCGGGCCTCTACTGCCTGGGCCAGATCGAACCAGAGCTGATCGGCTGCGGCATCGGCTGCGGCTTCCGCAGCCCGGCGCATCGGTGCGGTCCGCGGATCCTCTCCCCGGTAGACCGGGTGGCCGAAACCCGGAAAGGTCTTGCCCGTGGCGAGCCGCGCATCGACTACCGGGGCGACCCGGTCCAGGGTCCCGATCTCCTCCAGCAGCCGGTAGACGGCGAGGGCATGGCCTCCGTGCAGCGAGCCGGCCAGCGCCGCGAGTGCGGCGGTGATGCAGCCGTGGAGATCGGCCCTGGTCGCTGCTGCCACCCGGGCGGCGAAGGTCGAAGGGTTCAGCTCATTGTCGCCCCGAAGGCTCAACCCAACCTCAACCGCGCGCGCGAGAGCGCGGTCCGGCTTCTCGCCCCGGAGCAGGTAGAGCAGGTTTGCGGCGGTGCCGAGACTGCGCCTGGGAGTGAGCGGCTTCTCTCCCCGACCGACCCGGTACAGCGCTCCGACCAGGGTGGGCATCTGCGCCATCAGATCGAGCGCGGCGCCCGGAATGTCGGTTCCGGTCGCGGGCAGGCCGGGCTCGAGCCCCAGCGCGCTCACCGCCGTCCGGAGCAGCGTCATGGGGTCGGCACCGGCGCCGGCGTCGCGAAACAAACGCTGGGCCCGGCGCGGCAGCTTGCTCCGGGTCCGGAGCTCCTGGATGAAGGCCGCCAGCTCCTCCCGCTTCGGCAACCGGCCCGCCAGCAACAGGTAGGCGGTCTCCTCGTAGCTCCCCTTTTCGGCCAACTCCGCGACGTCGTAGCCGCGGTAGGCGAGGCGGTTGTCCTCCGCCGAGAGGAGACAGATGGAGGACTGCGTGGCGACGACGCCGTCGAGCTGGGGTGTGGGAATGGCAGCAGGACCAGCGGCGTGGGTCATCGGTAGCGGTGGCAGGCTCGGAAGGGGCGGAAACTACACTCGTGGGGAGAGGCAGGCAACGGATGCAGGGGCCGCCACTTGTCGCCGATTCCGGCGTCCCCTAAGATGGTTCGCGCCAACGCCGCCATCCCTACTGGAGCGATTCGGGGCCGCAGCGCGGCGGGACTCCATGCCCGAGGAGCTACCGACGGACAAGACGCCCCCCGCGCCGGCGCGCTTCGCGTTGGCTCTTGCCCTGGTCTACGCCTGCCTGGTCGCTGTCGGGCTGGCGCACCACGAGATGTGGCGGGACGAGCTGCAGGCCTGGCTGGTCGTGCGCGACAGCCGCTCGATTCCCGAGCTCCTGCGCAACCTGAAATACGAAGGCCATCCCCCGCTCTGGTACTTGATCCTCTCTGCCCTCCAGGGAATCTCACCGTCGCCCGTCATCATGCAGGTGGTGAACGGCATTGTGGCCACTGCGGCGGTGTGGGTGATGGCCCGCTACGCTCCCTTCCCCCGCCTGGCCAAGGTGCTGCTGGCCCTGGGCTACTTTCTGCTCTACGAGTATGGAGCGGTCAGTCGGAGCTACGCACTCGGCGTGCTGCTGATCTTCATCGCCTGCGCGTTGTTCCCCTCCCGCCGAGCACATTACCTCGCGCTCGGGGCCGCGCTCGCATTGCTGGCTCACACCAGCGTCCTGGGCGTAGTGCTTGCGCTCGGGTTCGCGGCGGCGCTGGTTGTCAAGCGACTGGTTCCAGCGGAGCGCGAGGCGCGGCCATCGGATCCGCAGCTGGCTGTCGTAATGGGCCTGCTGGCTCTCGGTGTGGTGACCGCAGTGTTGCAGATTCGTCCGCCCACCGACAGCGGGATCCCGCCCGACTGGCGCACGAACTTCGACCTCGCGGTGCTGATTCGCACCGGAAAGACCTTCGGTGAAGGGCTGTTTCCCCGGTTCCCGCTGGCGGTTCACTGGTGGAACCGCCCCTTCACCGTGCTGCCTGGGTCGTGGCTCTTGATCCTGGCTCTCACCGCCGCCGTGGTGATCTGGGCGGTGGCGGCGCTGGCGCGCCGGCCCGCCGCGCTGGCGTTCTACGTCACCGCCACCGGAGGACTGCTCGGCTTCTTCTATGTGATGGTGACCGGCAGCATCAACCATCACGGCTACTTCTTCGTGGCGCTCGTCGCAGCGCTTTGGCTGGGCGACCTGCGGCGCAATCACCCGGTATTCACCGGCATCCTCGCCTGGCAGGCTGTAGCTGGCCTGGTCGCGATGGCGCTGGACTATCGCTATCCGTTTTCGGCCGGCCGGGAGGTGGCTGTCTGGCTGCGGCGCGAAGGCCTGGAGCGTTCCCCTCTCGTAGGTGCCGACGACTACAGCCTCGCCCCCATTCTCGGCTATGGGCGCTTGAATCGCGCGTTCTATCCCCAGGGCGAGCGCTTCGGCTCGTTTGTCGTGTGGGACACCGCTCGAAATGCGCCGGTCAGCGACTCGGCCGTCGTGTCCCAAGCCGGGCGTCTCGCCCTGAAGGAGCGCCAACCGGTCGTGCTGGTGCTCAACCATCGCCTCGACTCGACCGTGACGCCTGGGCGCACACCGGAACCGCTGCGCGAGTTCACCGGCGCGACCATCTGGAATGAGAACTACTATCTCTTTCTCGTGCGCCCTCGCTGACCGGTGTAGTTTTGCGGCAATGGCCGCACCGGACCTGCGAACCTCCCCGACTGCCCCCGACGACCGTCTCCTGGCGAGCTTCATCACGCTCGGATTCGTGTCGCTCGCCACGTTCGCCGTGCTCCATCACGGCATGTGGCGCGACGAGCTGCAGGCCTGGCTTGCCACCCGCGACGCCACGGGCGCGGTCCCTTTGACATCGGCCGCAATGCAGGCCTTTGGTCTTGTCGCTGCGGCGGCCGGCATTTACGTGTTCACTCGCTACAGCCCGTTCAACCCACTCCAGAAAGCTCTCTTCGCGCTCGGCTACTTCCCGGCATATCAGTACGCGGCAGTCAGCCCTGGCTACGCCATAGGACTGCTCGGAGTCTGGGCCTGCTGCACCCTGGCATCGCGCCCGCCGGCCCGCACTCCGGGAGGCCGAGCCGGCCGGGTGGCGGCGCTGGGTGCGATCGGGCTGATTCTCGGCCTGGTACAGCTGTGGCCGTCATCGCACACCGGCGCCGCGGAGTCCCTCGGCTGGAGCGACCGGCTTGTCGATGTAGTGCAGGCGATCCCGGCGGCCTTGCTGCCGTTCCGCGAAGCGTCGCAGCCGGTGCGGGTCGGGTTCACCGTGCTCGGGTACACTTTTGTCGGAGTGGTCACGATCGGCCTGGCCGGGCGAAGGAAGGCGCTGGGGTTCTTTCTGCTCGCGACCGCCGGCCTTCTGGCAGTGTTCTATTGGAGCTCGGTGGAAGGTCTGAGCCAGGCGGGGTACTTGTATGTGGCGTTGATCGCCGCCCTGTGGCTCGGAGCCGGCGAGGTCGCAACACCGGCGACGGAAGGCAACCGATCCCGCGCCTGGGCCTTCGGCCACGGATCGGGGCTCACGCTGTTGCTTCTGGTGCAGGCCATCGCCGGCCTCGGGGCCATCGAGCTGGACCGCCGGCACGTGCTCTCGAACGCCAGCCAAACCGCGGAGTTCCTCAGGTCGAGCCGGCTGGCCAGGTATCCGGTCATCTGGAGCCAGGTAGGGCTGCGCACCTTGAGCGACTCGCAGGTCGTAGCCCGAGCCGACAGCCTGGCCCGGCTTCATGATGACTCGGTGGTGGTGCTGGTCGGCCGGCCGCTCACGCCTCGAACGGCTGGACGGGCGCCCGTCGCCAAGATCGCCGCCTTCACCGGGGCCACCCGGCGGGATCGGGATTTCTACGTCTACGTGGTACCGGCGGGAGGGTCGGGGGGTGTCAGTACGGGAAGCAGATAGACCGTGAACGGTGAACGGTAAACGGTGAACGGGGGCTCCTCGCGAGCCGGCCTCTGCTCGTGATGCCAGCTCATGGGGCCCGTTCACCGCTTACCGTTCACCGTTCACGCTTTCTTAGTCAACTCCCCCCGCCGGCTCCGCCATCGGCTCGCGGGCCGGCTTCGCGTGGCTCGATCCGAAGATCCGCCGAGCCCGCTCCCCAATCCAGTCGCGCAGCTGATCGAGAATCTCGTAAAACGTCGGGATGACGAGCAGCGTGAGCAGCGTCGAGGTGATCACGCCGCCAATCACCGCGCGCCCCAGCGGGGCGCGGAAGTCCGCGCCTTCGCCGTGCCCGATGGCCACCGGCACCATGCCCGCAATCAGCGCAAACGTGGTCATGATGATCGGCCGGAGCCGGATCCGGCCAGCCTCGATCAGCGCCTCTCGGAGCGGCTGTCCCCGCTCGCGGGCCCATTTGGCGAAGTCGATCAGCAGAATCGCGTTCTTCACCACGATGCCCATGAGCAGAATCACACCGATGAGGCTCATGATGTTGAGGGTGCTGTTGGTCACCCACAGCGCCAGCACCACGCCGATCAGGGATAGCGGCAGCGAGACCAGAATCGCCATCGGGTCGAGGAAGGACCCGAACTGCACCACCAGAATCAGGTACATCAGCAGCACGGCCACCCCCAGCGCGAGGAAGATCCGGCTGAAGACCTCGTTCTGGTCCCGCGCCTCGCCGCCCTGGGTGATCACGTAGCCGGGCGGGAGCCGGAGCGCGGCCAGCCGCTGATTGATTCCCCGCACCACGTCGTTGAGCGGCTTGCCCTCGACGTTGGCCTGGATGATGACGACTTTGTCGCGGTCGAGATGGTCGATCTGGGCCGGACCCATACCCTGCCGGATCGAGGCGATCTGGCCCAGCGGCAGGGTGACCGGCGCGGCTTCGTCGCCGCCGCTTCCGCCGACCACGATGGGAAGCTGCGCCAGATCGCCGGTGCGCTCGCGCGCCTCCGGCGCCAGGCGCACGGTGACGTCCCGGGTCTCGCCCGACGGATCGATCCAGTCGCCGGCGTCGATCCCGGCGAAGGCGGGCCGGAGCGCCTGGGCCACGTCGCCCACGGTGACGCCGAGCGAGCCGGCCAACCCGCGATTGAGCTGGACCTCGAGCTCCGGCTTCTGCCCCCGGGTGGAGAGCCCCACGTCAACCGCGCCGGGCACTTTCTCGACCTCCTGCCGCGCCCGCTCGGCCAGCTGGGTGAGCACCCGAGCGTCGGTCCCCTTCATCTCGACCTGGATCTGCTTGTAGGCGCCGCCGAAGCCGCTGGTGAAGACGGAGACCTTGGCGCCGCCGACCGTGGTCAGCTCCTGCCGCAGCACCTGGCCCAGCGCGTCCTGGCTGACGTGGCGCCTGGCCTTGGGCACCAGCCGGACGTACACCGAGCCCTGGTCTACCGAGGGCGACTTGCCAGGCACCGAGGTGCCGACCGTCTCATAGGTGTAGGCGACCTCCGGGTGGCGCCGGACCAGCGCGGCGGCCTGCTCGGTGAGCCGCCGGGTGAAGTCGAGATTGGCGCCGGGGGTGGCCTCGACAATGAGGTTGATCTCGCTCCGGTCGCTCACCGGCACGAAGCCCGCCCCGACGATGCCCACGGCGACCATCGCGATCGCGAGCACGAACGACCCCACGGCGATTCCCACCATGGCGAAGCGGTGATCCAGCGCCCACGCGATCACGCCCTTGTAGCGGTCGGCCATGCGGTCGAACCACCGGTTGAACCGCTCCAGCGTCTGCGCGATGATGTTGCGCCGCTCGTGCGCCTCGGTCTGCGGGTCGGGCCAGTAGGCCGAGAGCATCGGGTCGAGCGAGAACGAGACGAACAGGGATACCAGCACCGAGCAGGCAATCGTGAGCGCGAACGGCTTGAACCACTGCCCGGCCACGCCGTAGATGAACGCCACCGGGATGAACACGGAAACGATGGAAAAGGTGGTCGCGGCAACCGCGAGCCCAATCTCGTCGGTGGCCTCGTGGGACGCCACGACGTGATCCTTCCCCCGCTCGATGTGGCGGACGATGTTCTCCCGAACCACGATCGCGTCATCGATCAGGATGCCGATCGCAAGCGAGAGGCCCAGCAGCGACATGGTGTTCAGGGTGAACCCGAAGGCCCACACCGCGATGAAGGAGGCCAGCACGCTCACCGGCAGGGCGAGGCCGGTGATCACGGTGGAGCGCCAGGAGTTGAGGAACAGGAACACCACCAAGACGGTCAAGAGCGCGCCCTCGATCAGCGCCTCCTGCACGTTTCTCACCGCGTGGCTCACCCTGACGCCGGCGTCCTGGACGATCTCGAGCTTGGCGCCCTGGGGCAGCCGCTTCTGAAGCTCGGCCACCCGGCGCCCGATCTCGTCGCTCACCTGAGTGGTGCTGTACCCCTTGGCCTTGAGGACCTCGATGCCGACCGCCTCGCGCCCGTTGAACGCAGCGGCCGTGCGCTGCTCCTCGGTTCCGTCGAACACGTTGGCGACCTGGCCCAGACGGACGGTCTTCCCGCCCCGCTCGGCCACGATCAGCTGAGCGAAGTCCTGGGCATCGTC
>JBIOTT010000028.1:0-9656 GCA_044866195.1 Gemmatimonadales bacterium | reverse complement strand
GATCATCATTGGTGACTGGAGTTCAGACGTGTGCTCTTCCGATCTAAACGGCGCCGTCGCGTACTGCACCACGTAGAGACTGCCGTCGGCACCCCAGTCGAAATCGGTGATTGCCGTGAACCCGCCCCATCGAGGTTTCGCAGGACGACCGAGACCGACGCGACGGGCTGCTCCAAGTGCGGCCACATCCACCGGGAAGTTCACCGGGACCACCTGGAAGACATTTCCCGCCGCCGGCGGCGCTCGGCGCCGCCTATAGACCGAAGAAGGCCAGCCCCACGTTGGCCTCGAGCGCCTTCCGGTGTGGTTCGACCAGTCGCTGCACGGCGGGCGAGCCGGTCCGACCCACCGTCATCCGGTAGCCCTGCGCGGCGGGCTGACGGCCCGCCTTCACGTCCTCGATGATGCGGGACACGTCGAGGTCCATGAGCGGCATGCCGAGCGCGGCGTACATCTGGGATCGAGTCCAGCGGTACTCCTCCAGCGAGAGGCCTGCCCGGTTGAGCGCGTCCACCTGGGCCCGCTTAGCGTCCACGTAGGCGGCGGCGAGGTCGCGGTAGGCGCTGACGAGCTCCGGCAGGTCCACCACCGTTGCGCTGTCTTTCGCGAGGAGCCGCTGGTAGCGGCGCTCGATCTCGTCGGCCCGGGCGCCGAGGCGGGTGCGCACCGCATGCTGGACCTCCAGCAGACGTTCGATCTGCGTCGGGTTCGGTTCTCCGGAGGCCGGCGGCGCGAAGGGGCGCTGGTTTCGAACGGACCGCTCGAGCTCGGGCAGCGAGCTCAGCTCGGCGAACCCCGCGATGGTGGAGGTCACCTTGCGGTAGGCCAGGTAC
Organism: Gemmatimonadales bacterium; assembly: GCA_044866195.1. Lineage (GTDB taxonomy): Bacteria > Gemmatimonadota > Gemmatimonadetes > Gemmatimonadales > GWC2-71-9 > DASQPE01. The sequence continues at coordinate 8,823 of JBIOTT010000028.1, read as the reverse complement.
GACGCGGCGGCGGCGCCGGCGATGCCGAGCACCAGGAGCACCGCGCACCCGATCGCGAGCTTCTTCATTGCGTCTCCCGCACAGGGGCCCTTTCAGGCCGGTGGATGAGCCGTCAGGCGAATGCACCCGCGAACCACCGCTGGTACTGGTCGCCGAGAATCGGAACCGGACGCATGTCGCCCTTCAGGGCCGAGAGGAGGCCGTCAGCACCATGCCGAGCACCTGCCGGAGGTCGGTGGTTTCCATGGGTGAGCTCCCTCACTCGGACCTTCGTGCCTCGTCTTTTCTTATCATGCGCGCGCGGTATAACGCGGCGCCGAACATGACGAGCAGGCCGACGCCAACCACCGACACCCAGAGGTGGTAGCGGTTCCGCTCCCGGAAGGTGCGTGCGCCCAGGCTCAGGCGGGCCTCGCGCGGCGCGCTGGGGTCGTAGCGGACCGGAAGGATGGCGCCGGCACGGATGGCCGGGATGCTCGCCGAATCCACCGCGTCCGCACCGAGCACCGAATCGGGCCGTCCCGGCATCGCGAAGCGAAACTGGACGACCTGGTAGGGCATCGCGAGCTCCCGGATACCCAGGTCGACGCACTGGCCCCCGGAGCAGCGGAACCGTCGTTCCGGCGACTTCGTGAACAGCCTGACATCGTCGACCCTCGCAGTCGTCTCGGCCGGACCAAGCCGAATGGGGGCTGGCGCGGGGAAGAGCAGCGGAAAGGCGACGGCGATCCAGACCGTTCCGGCGGCGAACACCGCCGGCGTGGCGATGCGAGCCATGAGCCACAGCCCGGCGGCACCGACGGCCAGCCAGATCAAGAGCGGCGTCAGGAATGAATCCGCAGCAAACTCTGATCCGAGCTCCCTCAGCACCTGCGCAGTGGAACGGTCGGCAGTCCGGGCGTACCGCGGGAGCGCCGGCAGATAGCGGATGGCCACGCGGTCGCCGACGCGAAGCGAATCGAACCGCTCGCGCGGCACGCTGACGCTCGACGTGCCGAGTGCCCCATCGTCGTGGGGGAACTCCAACCCCACATGGAACCACCGGGACCATTCGCCGCGCGGGGAGTCATGCACGGCGATCTCCTCCCGCTTGCTGCTGACCGTCGCGATCACCGGGGTTCCCTTGCGATCGAGCCAGACCGAGCCTCCGAGCAGACTGCCTGCAAGAAGGACCGAGCACACCAGGTACCCGCGACAGATGCCTCTGGATGACATGGTCAGTCGATCATCCTGGCGACCAGCCGCACCATGGCATCCTTTCGGTTGGGGGCCGTGCTGCTGAGGGGATCATTGATTCTCGCAGCGTACACCTTCCCCCGGGCCAGCGCGGCAGCTCGGCTTTGCGATCTCGCTCCAAAGGCCCAGCCCCCCTGGCCGACGTCGATCCGGTCCGCTTGTGCCGACGAACCCAGAAGGACCTTCGCGCCCGACTGGATCTCCTCGAACACCGAGTCGGCCGCCTCGGCGGGCTTGATGGAAAGCTCGATGTGGACGGTGGGGTCCGCTTGCAGCTCGTAGGAGCAGAAGGCCGCCCCATACTTCGTGCCGTTGACGAAGAGCCGGACCTGCGCCTCGATGATCTCGGTCACCAGAGCCGCCGGCAGAGGACAGCCGTCAGCAGATACGCGGGGCCGCGCCGACTCGAGCTCCGCGGCCAGCCGCTTGAGCGCCGGGCCGGCCAGCTTGATCGCCCCAGCGGCATCCGTGGAAGACATGAGATAGCCGATGGTCAGCGACCGGGACCCCTTGAGGAGAATGAGATCGCCGGACAGACCGACGGCGACGTCGTCCCAGGGGCCCTCCAGGGTATCGGCTACCGCACCGGGAAGGTCCGCCACCTGGCTCACAAGGTCCCCGCCCATGCGTTCCGCGCTGAGGGTCATCTTTCCGTAGGTCCACTCGGGCGTGAGAACCAGGACCCGATGCTCTGGAGTGAAATAGGCACAGCTCTTCCCGGCCGGATCCGCCAGCGGCGATTGCTCATGAGTCCGGAACGGAGGCACGGCCAGCTTGCCAAGCACGGCTTCCGCCTCCGCACGGGTGAGGAGACTACACGGGTCACGGCCCAGAGGCGCGGATTGCGAGGCACCTGCGGCTGGGTGTGCGAACGGGCGGTCGGGAATGCGATCCCGCACCCGGGCTGCCATGGCCGCCACCGTTTCTGCCGGAACACGCAGGCTCTGCAGGGCGACCGTCACGGTGACGTGGCCCACCCGGCCGGTGACTCCTGCCCGTCCCAGCGGAGAGCCAACCTCATCCCAACCTGTAGGACGTTCCGTCTTGCTCGTCGATGCGTATCCGCCCTCCGCGGCCAGACGCTCCCTCGCCGCCGCAACGCCTCGTGCGGCGACCAACGCGGCACCGGTCACGTCGAGGTCGACGAACAGTTCGGGCCGGCGGGGCTCGAAGGGCTTGAGGTCGTGCGTATCCGCTCCTGCGGATGCGCGTGTCTGTCGCTCCCACTCGCGGAGCTTGGCCCACTCCGGCATCGACGAATCGACCGGGAAGTAGTACCGGCACCCTTTCCCCTCGCGCTTTGGCCGGCCTTCGGTCGGTCCGACGATCCGCTCGATCTCGGCCAGCGGGATCAGGTCGCATCCGTCGGGCTCGGCGGCGGTGGTCACCGGGGTCGCCGCGGGCGGGACCTCGGCCGCGGTCGCCCGGCTCGACTCACCGCCGGTCTCGGAGCCACAGGACCACACGGCGGTGAGGGCCGCCGCGGCGAAGAGAAACTGCAGCCGGCCGATCATGGCCGATTCCGCAGCTTGGCCGCCAGAGCCTTGGCCATTGAGATCATGGTGGACTTCACTGAGGTCTCGGTGGCCGGCGGCTCCACGTCCGCATTGATAACGAGATCGTTGGACCCAACCTTGACCCAGAGGTTAGGCGCGCTACGACTGGAGCAGGGGCAGCATTCGAAGTACGCCTCGTCGCCCACGCCCTTCACCGGCTCTCTCTTGCAGCGCCCTCCGGGGGGGAGCTTCGTGGTGGCGTGGCGCCGCGCATAATCTTTGCCGTCAATCAAGGTGAACCCGATCATCGGAGGCTCTTTCAACGAGGTCGCGGGACCCTCGTAGGCGCAGGATGAGCCACCCCCGATGCCCTCACCAGGGGCAGCAGCGGCCCAAGGATGATCGTAGTCCTCCCGCCCCGTGAGCTTCCTGATCTCGGCTACGCCCAGCAGGGCGCAGGCGGGGTTCTTGGCCGCGGTGCCGGATGGGTTCGGAGCCTGAGCCGACAGCTCCCTGCCCGCGGCACTACCCAGGAGCACAGCGGTGGCCAGGATGGCGATGTCTGTAGCGCAATGCATGACAATGCTCCTTTCGACTTTGGGTGTCGGCGGGCCGTCACCTCGGCTTCGCCACCGCGGCATCAGGAGCGCCTCACCCTCAGCGCAGCATGCCGCCAAACCCCACTTGAATCAGGTCGCCGGCAAACTCCCGATTCAGATCGGGCGGCGGGGGAAGCCGCCCGGCCTGCCGCCTTGCGGCCTGCAGCTTGTTGAACGCATTCACTGCCTCTCGCTCACTTGCTCGGTACGCCTGTTCGAGCTCCCTCAACACCTCAGGATGCTTGGTCGGATTCTTCGCGTACCTGCTCCAAGCCTCCGACGCCGCATGGCGGCTGCGTTCGGCGTCGTCGAAGGCCCATTTGGCGTCCTGGACGTACTTCGGGGGCGGACCACGGGGCGGCGGTGGGATACGCGGTAGAGGAGGCCGGAACGCCTTGATCGCTCGAGCCTTCCTGAGCTGAACCACCTTGAGGAGGATCGGCAGGGTCGCCAGAACCCCGGCCGTCATCGCACCGATCAGACAACCCTTGAAATTCTCCCGGAATACGGCGCTAGCACTCTCGGACGGCCCGAGCGACGACGCAAACCACACGCCTCGAGCCTCCAGGTCTGCTGCGTGCCGCCGAATCTCATTGATGCCTTGCGCCAGGCCCTGGCATAGGCCGAACTCGAACAGGGCACTTCCTCCGAACCGCAGGACCGCTGCGTCCAGGAGCGAGAGATACTCCGGCTGGCATTGCCCCCAGCCGTTCCCGGCGATGCCTCGGGCCACGCCGGTGGATGGATCGACGCGCCACCAGCCGACGAAGCGCTCGGACCCACTCGCCACGGGTAACACGGGCGCGATCACAACGGCCCCATTCGCGAGGTCCTGGACGATGCGAGCACGGGCGTCGGCTGGGAGCCTCAGCGCATCGAGGTTCTCCCGCCGAGCCGGCGTGAGCGTGACCCAGTCGCCGGCGCTCTTGGATGCCTCGCCGGCATTCAGCACCGTCGCGCCCTGCCACCAGAGCGCCTCCGCGTTCGTGTCCAACACGCCCTGTCGCAGGCGAACTCCGAACGCATCTTGATAGGCGAGCGAAACACCGACTTCGCCCGCGATGACGTCGACCGCCCCGCGGACCCCGAAGCCGTTCGCCATCGCGGCCGGGTGCCTGTGCTGTGTGAGCAACCCCAGTCGGTCGACGTACACCCGATCCCCAACGGGGCTCCAGGCGAGGCGTGCAGCGGCGAGCGAGTACAGCGTGCTTACCACGGGGCCCGCCTGGGCGAGGAGCGAGTCCGGATCCGGGACAGCCGCGGCGTCCGCCGCAGCGACGGAGCGCAAGAGCCGCCCGTTCTCGAGCACGGCCCGCGCTGTCAGGTGGGTCACGTACTCGTCGGCCATAACGCAGGTAACCGGGAGCATCTCGACCCGGATCATCAGCGCCAGGCTTCGGGTCAGGCGCTTCGTGTCGTCCAGCGCGAGCTGCACCGGGGCGCCGACCGACCGCAGGGCGGGTCCAATGAGATCGAACACGGCGCGGCGGACGATGCGAGCTTCCTCGCCTGGGGTGCGGAACTCATACTCGACCCATGCAGCCGTCATCTCGCGCCGGCGCGCCGAACCCGTCTGCCCCGGCTTGGACCCGAGGGCGCCCGCGATACCTGCTCCGAGTCCCCCGAACGGCCCGCCGCCGCTCGGCTCCTCGATGCCGCCGTCTTCGCGAAGAACCCCCTGAGCGACCGCCTTGTCCCCGACAATGAGCGCCACCGTCCATTCCGCCTGTTCGAGCGCGATCCCGCGGAGCCCGAACCTGGAATTGGGATCGGAGTGGATCTGCCGGGGCCACCTGCCAGGCCAGGATTGAAGGACGATGGGACGCCCGTAGAGCTCCGACGGCTGCAGGACGTGGTCGAGAATCCGCGTCTCGGTCAGCGCACCGTCGGCCCACCGTTCCACCACCAGACGGACGGCCAGCAAATGCCGCTCACCGGCTGGCACATCCTGAGGAGCCATGGTCTCAGCCGCGGGAACGAGAGCAGTGGCGAGAGAATCGTGCGCCGCGGCGACCGGATCGAGATCGATCCACCGGTCGCCGTCCTGCCACTGCACCCACCAATGGTCCTGCAGCGCGGCGACGGCCCGCTCGAGCCGCGCGATCCAGTCGCTCCGGGGATCCGGGGGGCGAACCTCTTTCAGGAGACGTTCGCTCTGCCGGGAGACTCGGTCCTGAAGTTCCAGGTAGAAGCGGGTTGCGCTCTGGTCCTGGACATCGAGCGTCCGGCGGATCGCGTCGCCATCCAGGGCGTATCTCGCTGCGATGGCCCGGAACTCCGGTGTGCCCTGCCCGGGCTCTGTGGGCGCTGCATCGCGGGCCGAGCCGATGTCGATCAGATCGGTCAACAAGCTGGCGGCGCGTTCCCGCGGCAGTTCAGCGTGAGCCAGGCGAACGGAGTGCCCCGCCGCCTCCAGCAGAGACGCGAGCAGCAGGGCTCGATCGAGGCTGTTGCCCTGCCGATCCAGCAGCACCCCGACCGGTCCCCGCAGAAGGCCCCGGTATGGGATCCACATGGTGCTGTCCTGGACCCAGGCGAAGAGATCGGCCGGCTGTCGTCCCACCTTGGCGACGACGTACTCGGGATCCCAGCGGTCGCGCGGCGCGGCCCGGTCGCCGTCCTCGATAGCTCGCAGGCTGCTGTCGAGCACGGCGAGTCGGGCCTGGCGCGGGGCAGTTGAGGGCGCCGGCTCGGCCGGCACCTCCGCGCGGGAGGGTGCCTCGGGGCTTGGTCGTCTCCAATGGACGAGCCAGACAGCACCAGCGGCAACAGCAGCGAACCCGAACAGGAGGATGAGTGCCTTGCGTCGCATGCTCTGGTCTCCCGCGTTCAAGCCGCCGACAAACGCAGCAGCGCCGCGCAGGGCGGCAGGGTCGCGCCGACGCCATTGGTGCATGACGTGATAGCGGCTAACGATCGGATCAGCCGGCTCATCTCCTGACTCCCGTCGCGCCGGGGCACTTGCGCACGAGCTCGACACGCCGGTTCCGCGCGCGGCCCTCGATCGTTGCGTTGGACTCGCGCGGGTGCGCGCTGCCGAGGCCGGCGGTCTTGAGCCGCGCCTGGCTCACCTTGTGGTCCTTCATCAGCCGCTCCCGCACGGCCTCGACCCGGCGCTGCGAGAGCGCGAGGTTCGAGGCCGAGGAGCCGATGCTGTCGGTGTGGCCCTCGAGCGTCGCGGTCCAGTCGGGGTGGCGTGCGAGGATCGCGCCGATCGAGGCGATCGCCCGGTCCGATGCAGGGTCGAGCTCCGCGCTGTTGAAGGCGAAGTAGATGCCGGGAAGCTCGACTCGGCACGCCGAGGCGAGCGTGCGCTCCAGCATCGGGTCGAGCGCTCCACCCCCGATGCCGGTGCCGCCGGGGGTGCCCGCCTGAGTGGGCACGTCGATCCGCACGGTCTGGAGCACGTTACCGGGCTCCTGGAACGCGCCGGTCCATTTGAGGAGCAGCGGATACGTACTGTCCGCGAGCACCAGGAGCTCCGGCTCCCAGCGGCCCTGCCGCGCGGTGAAGTTGCCGCGCACGCGGATCGCCGGGACCTCGACCCGCTGGCCGTTCACCAGCAGCGGGAAGGGAATCGTCCCGCTGCCGACCGGCGAGAGGGTGCCGCGCCAGCGCACCGGCACCCGGCGGTTCGACCGGAGGCCCAAGGCGGCGAGCCCACCGGCGCCGGCGGCCCGCTCCGCCGCCATGATCTGGAAGCTGTCCGCGGCGCCGCTGCGGAGCCGGCGGTACACCGCGCGCGACACCGCGTGCATCGTGTAGCCGGGGTGAGCCTCGGGCTGGTCCGGGTCGTGGAATTCCTTGAGCCGCTGCGCGGAAGCGACGTCGGCTGTGGCCTCGAGGTAGCGGAGCACCTGTCGGATCGTGTCGCCGGCGGTGTGCACCTCGGTGAAGCTCCACTCGAAGCGAAGCCCCTCCGGGGAGGCGAGCTTGACCAGGTGCACCGACTCCCGATCCCCACCCTCGAAGGAGAGCGTCTGCACGATCGCCGCGCCGGTCGTGAGCGGGAACGACAGCGCTCCCCGCTGCGCGACGGCCGCCCCGGCCGTACCGGACAGCAGCAAGACGAGCGCGGCGGAGGCGCGGGCGACGCGCATCGTCACCGCCCGCCCAGCTCGTCGCCCGGGATTCCCGGGTCGTACCTCCAACGATGATCCTGACACGTTGACCCTGCCCCCTGTTTGATCAGCTGGCCTGCCTCATTCCCGCGTAACGCTCACGCGTCCCTCCACCTCGAACTGCAGCTTGCTCCCGGGTCCCGTCCGCATCTTGAACGGGAACTCGAACGATCGCTCGGGATACTGGTCGAGGTGGTACTCCGCTCGGGCATGGTTCCAGTCCCCGCTGCCGTCGCCGCCTGGCGTAGCGTTCCAACTGGCGTCGTAGCTTCCGGCGCCCACCGCCTTGTCGTTGTCGAAGCCGGCCACATGGATCCGCAGGAGGTCGGGCGCATCGAGGGCGGTGACCTGTTTGGTGAACCAGTACGTCGCGCCGCTCTCCAGGTCGAGCAAGCTCCCTGGCGACACTTCGGCGAGCCCGGTGCCCGCCTCGAATCGTTCGTCGGGTTGCTCGCCGCCGTTGACTGCGAATGTGAACGCGAGCTCGCCGCTGCTCCCGTCATCGCTGTCGTCGATGACGTGGAGCTTGATGATCCGCACCTTCACCGTGGTCTTCAGCGTCCGGAACGTGCCGACTGCCTGGTGCTCCGGGTCGGGCAAGCGGCGCTTGCCCAGTGCGCTGGCCCCCCCGGCCGCGTTGATGAGGTAGTGGTACTGGGTATTTCGCGTCAGCGGGGCGGTATTAACGGCCGAGTAATCGCGTGGAGCGCCACCGGACGAGCCGACCACGCGAAGCGACTGCCTCTCGGGCGAAAATATCCAGCGCCCGGTGCTCGGTTCCCGGAACGGGGGCGACGTGCTGATCTGGACCAGCGGTTGCCTCGCTGGCCCCTTGAACCGCATCGCCACGCTGGTGACGCCGGGTGTCACCTTGATCGCGTGGATCGCGTCTGTGTCGAAACTCGGCTTGGCCGCCGCCGAGCCGGGGGTTCGTTGACCCGCAAGGGGACTCTCGGGGATGCTGCGCGTGGGAGATGCGTCCGTCACCCTCCCGGCGATGGCATGCGTCGGCGACGGCTTCCACGCGGCGTGCGCCGTCGCGCTGTCGGGATCGGTCAGGCTGACTGTGAAGCTCCAGTAGTGCCGCGGATCCGTCATGTAGGCCGGGATCGTCCACACGTCGGGATGGCGCTCCGCCGCGGTGGGCGAGCGGTCCACGGGCGTGCCGCTCTGCACTTTCCGAAGCTGCGCGTTGCCCGCCGTGACGAACGCGACCCGGCCCGGCTCCACCCGGGCCTGATCGCGGTTCACCCAGGCGCAGGTCCCCGGCCCGAGTCCCTGTGCGGCGGGGCCGGCCGCGCTCCCGGCCACTTTATACGTGAGGGTCATCGCGACCAGGTTGTCGCCCGCGGTGGCCCCCCGCGCGAACGC
>JBIOTT010000027.1:0-5738 GCA_044866195.1 Gemmatimonadales bacterium | reverse complement strand
GCCGAGATCGACATCGAGCCGCCGGAGGGCTACGAGCCGCCGCCTCCGGTGCCGGCGGAAGGTGAAGCGCCGCCAGTACCTCAGCTGGCGCCGGTGCCTGCCGGCCTGTTGGCGGAGGACGAGGAGTAGGCGCGAAGAGCGCAGACGGAGACGGCACGGGGAGCGAATCAGCTCTTCGTGCCCTCGTCTTTTTGGCCCGTCACCTCGACCGAGCCCTACGGCACGATCCGCAGGACCTCGCCTACCCCTGCCAGATTACCGTTGTTCGAGACGTAGACCGCCCCATCCGGTCCCACGAGGACGCCCGTCGGATGGAACAGGTCGGTTGTGATGTTCGTCCGCGCTCCATTGGGCGCGATGCGGATCAGCGCGCCCGGACCGCCGAGAAACGGCGCCGTCGCGTACTGCACCACGTAGAGACTGCCGTCGGCACCCCAGTCGAAATCGGTGATTGCCGTGAACCCGCCCGCATACAGCTGCGGCTGCTGTCCCGGCACGATCCGGTAAATCGCGGCCGTACCCGGCAAGAACGGAACGCCGGTCAGCAGCCCGACATAGAGCGCCCCATCCGGTCCGCGGGTGACCTCGGTCGGAACCGGCTCGGAATGAGCGAAGGGTGGGTTGAACGGTCCCAGGGGGACCGGAATCGAGGCGAACGTCGCCACCAGCGAGACGTCCCCATTGGCCCGGACCTCGAGGAGCGTGTTGGAGCCCGCGTCGGTGACGAAGGTGCGCCCTGGCTCGGCCAAGCCGCCGTACGGATTGGAGTCGAAGGCGCCACCAGCGGGGTTGTTGGCGGCCTCATGGGCGCTTACGTCACCCGCAACGCGCCAGCCGCCGCTCGGCCTCAGCTGCAGCACCGTGCCGAAGCCCGAGCCGAGCGCGCCCAGGCCCGCCCGCGCAGCCGGATCGCCTCCCCAGCCGACCGTCACGCGCGCACCGCCGACGAACGAGATGTCGTGCGGACCGGTGATGTCGTTGACCGCTGGAGTGAACACCGACGGGAGCTCGCTGGCGATCCGCTCCTGGCGCCCTCGCCACAGCCGGGATACCGCACCGGTTCCGCTGTAGCAGTTCTGGCCGCGGGCGACGGGGACACAGGCCCCTGTCACGGTGGTGTTGCCCGCCTCGACCACGTAGAGTCCGCCTTCCGGTCCCCAGGCGAGGCCGCGGGGACTGTCGAGGTTTCGCATGACGACCGACACCGACGCGACGGGCTGCTCAAGCGTGGCAACGTCGCCGGTGAGTGAAGCGGTTGGCGGATCGCCACTGCAGGCGCTGAGCGGAAGCAGCACGATCAGGGGAAGCAATGATTTCGACATGGCGGACTCCGGAAAAACGAGGAACGACGATCTCCTTACGTCTCTCATGGCGTTGCTCTCTGTCGGTTCGGGAGGGCGGCCTCCGGTCCGGCCGTCCGCAAGGGTCATGACCAGGACGCCCGGGTTTGCGGCCGAGTCCCTCACTGCCAGTGGAGATCGCCAGGGCCGTGGTCGCGAAGCTGCGGCGGGGTTGAGCACCGCCGAACTCCGCAGTACAATCTCATACCCCGCTCAAAACCCCGAGCTCACTGGTCCCGGGTAATCCGATGACCGAACCCGCCGTCGTCATGGGAGTCGTGCGCCGACTATCGATCGCTCGGGACTACTGCCGGTGAGAGCCGAACGGTGGGAGAGACTGCAGGAGCTCTTTCACGCCGCGGTCCAGCACGCGCCGCCTGAACGCGAAGCGTTCCTGGCTGCTGCCTGCACGGATGACCCCGGTCTCCGCGCCCAAGTCGACCGGCTCCTCGCCGCGCACGAGCGGCGCGGCGGGCTGATTGAACACCCTGCCGTCGAAACCCCGGATGTGTGGCCGGACCAGGGCGAGTCCTCAGCCATCGGCCGGCGTTTCGGCGCCTACGGTGCGGTGCGTGAGCTGGGGCGGGGGGGAATGGGTGCCGTCTATCTGGGCGAGCGCGCCGATGGACTGTTCGAGCAGCAGGTCGCGATCAAGGTCATCAAGGGGGGCATGGACACCGCCCAGGTTGTCGCCCGGTTCCGGGCGGAGCGGCAGATCCTCGCCTCGCTCGACCACCCCAACATCGCCCGGCTCCTCGATGGCGGTACCACCGAGGACGGCCGGCCCTTCTTCGTCATGGAGTACATCGATGGACAGCCGATCGACCTCTACGCCGATGCCCACGCGCTGACCGTCACCCGGCGACTGGAGCTGTTTCTTCGGGTCGCCGGCGCCGTGAGCTATGCGCACCAGCATCTGATCGTCCACCGGGACATCAAACCGCTCAACATCCTGGTCACGGCTGCCGATGTCCCCAAGCTGCTCGATTTCGGCATCGCCAAGGTGCTCGATACCGAGGCGGAGGACGCCACCGGGACGGTGACCGGGTGGCGGCTGCTCACGCCCGAATATGCCAGTCCGGAGCAGGTGGAGGGGCGCCACGCGACGACGGTCAGCGACGTGTACTCCCTGGGTGTGGTGCTGTACGAGTTGCTCACCGGCCGGTCGCCTTACCGAGTGAAGAGTCGGGCCCCGCTGGATGTGGCGGCGGCGGTGCGTACCGCCGAGCCCGACCGGCCCAGCACAGCCGTGAGCGGCAACGGAGACCACGAGCCAGGCCGCAGGGCCGGTGTAACGGCCGACCGGCCGGCGGCGACGAGCGCCGGGAGCACCGAACGGCTTCGGCGGCGGCTCCGCGGGGATCTGGACACCATTGTGCTCACGGCACTTCGGAAAGAACCCCAGCGCCGATACCAGTCCGTCGAGCAGCTCGCGGACGATATTCGCAGGCACCTGGACGGTCTGCCGGTCCGGGCCCGGCCGGACACGTTTCGCTATCGAGCGGGCAAGTTCGTGCGGCGGAACCGTGTCCCCTTGGTGGCGGCGACGCTTGTCGGCCTGGCGCTGGTCGGCGGTACTGTGGCGACCGCCTGGCAGGCACGCCAAGCCCGCGCCGCGCAAGCCCGGGCGGAGCGTCGCTTCAGTGACGTGCGCAAGCTGACCAACGCTCTGTTGTTTGACTACCACGACGCGATCAAGGATCTGCGCGGGGCGACTCCGGTCCGCGAGCGGATGGTGCGCGACGCGCTCAGCTATCTCGACGGACTGGCTCGCGAGCAGGCCGGTGATCCTGCACTCCAGCGGGAGCTCGCGAGCGCGTACCGCCGCGTCGGCGATGTCCAAGGTGGCGATCCCAAGGGGCTCGGCGACACCGAGGGCGCGGTGGAGAGCTATGGCAAGGCCCTCGGTATTCTCGAGCAGTTGTTCCGTGCCGATAGCGGCGATACGAGGACCCGCCGGGATGTTGCCGATCTGGCGCTGGCGCTGGGCAATATGGTCTGGGAGCGTGGCGATCTCGCAGCGGGAGTGGCCCACGCGCGGCGTGCCCGGGCACTGCTGGAGCCGCTCGTCGCCGCTTCCCCCGGCGACACGGACCAGCGCCTGCAACTCCACAGAGCCTACGATCTCCTCGGCCAGACGTCCCTCGAGGCGGGTGAGATCGCTCAGGCGCTCGAGTTCCACCGCGCGGACCTGACGGAGCTGGAGCGCACTCCGCCGGCGGAGCAAGGCCGTCCGAAGCTACGGCAGGCGATCTCGGTCGCCTATGGCCACTTGGCGGACGCCCAGGTGGAAGCGGACGACTTGCCTGGGGCGCTGGCGAGCCATCGCCGGAGCCTGCAATTGCGCGAGAAGCTGGCAGCCGAGTTCCCTGACAACGCCGAGTACGACCGCATTGCCGGGTCGGCGCGCTACTACATGGCAAGCGTGCTGGGCCGGATGGGGCGCTGGCAGGAATCGCTCGAGCTTTTCGAGCGCATCCTGGCCGCAGAACCCAACTCCGGCCTCAACCAGTTTCGGGTGGGTGAGGCGCTCGGGCACCTGGGCCGGCACCGCGAAGCGCTCGAGTACTTCCGGAGCGCCCGGAGGTTCAATATCGAGGACCTCGGTCGCGATCCCGGCAACCTCTTCAATCGGCTCGCGCTCGCCGGCGACCATGCTTGGGTCTGCAAGACCCTGGCGGCCTTGGCCAGACCGGCGGAGGCGGCGGCGGCTTGCGTCGAAACGGCCTCCTTTGTGGACTCCACTCGAGTGGAGCCGGATCACGCCTTTCCCCGAGCCTACTTCGCGGCGATCTGGTTCGACCTCGGCGAGGCCTACGATAGCCTCGCGGCGCTGCCTGCGACGCCCAGAGCCGAGCGCCGCACTCATCGAGTCGCCGCGCTGAACATGTACCGCCGGAGCAGCGAGATCTGGTCCGACCTGGCGGCGCGCAAGCTGGTGAGTCCGACCGACACATTCCGAGTTGGCGCAGCTGCGCGGGCGGTGGAGCGGACGGAAGCGGCCGTCGGTGTGGCTGTCGCGCCGTGACCGCCTCCTTCGACGCCCCCGGGCAGCGCTCAACGGCTCGCCGCCTCCAGCACACGGACCATCGCCTCCTTCTGATCGCTCGACGGCGATCCTCGCGAGCCGGGCGGCGCCCTCGTAATCGGTGGACGAGGCGAGTTGGTGGATCACCAGCACCCGCTCCCCCTTGAGGAAGTACGGCTGCCCGTCATGGCACCACCGCTGGCTGACCGTAGCCCGGTCCGGGCGAGTCCTGCGCCGCCAGGCCCGTGGCGATGGCCGCGGCGGTTATCGCGATGGCGATCGCGCGGCGATGGCTGGGCACGCGGACTCGCCGGTGAGGCGGTCTTTCGCCGGCCGGGGCGTTGACAAGGTGAGCCTCCCGACCATGGGCCGGGAAACCGAACCCTCGCCTGACCGCCACTTCGTTCAGCCGGAGGCAACCATGTCCAACACGTTACGGCCGTGCATCGTCATGCTGGCTACCAGCTCGGCCTGTGTTCTGTGGGCGCCGCTGGCGGCGCAGTCTCAGGCGAGCCGTGAGGCGGAGCCCGACCCGCCGGAGGTCTGCACGCTCGTCACCCACGACGAGGTGAAGAAGCTGTCTGAAGATCCGATGACGAAGTTCTGGACTGAGCCCGACGCTTTGATGCTGGCCGGCGGGTCGGCGTGCCAGTACAGCGGCGGTATCATTTATCTCTACTGGGGGAGCAAGTCCGAAGCGAACTGGAACGCCTTCCTCAAGAGCTGGAAACAGGATGGCCAACCCAGGACATCGCTCAGCGGGATCGGCGACCGCGCCTACCTGATGTACAACAAGCCACGCAACAAGTACGAGGGCAGGTATGGCGTCGTGGTCACGACGGTCGGCCAGCATACCGTGTCGGTGGCGCTGGAGGCGAACGGCGAGGAGCCGGTCGAGCGGGTACGACCGCGGGTCGAGGCGTTCGCCAAGCTGGTGGTGTCGAGGCTCCGGTAAGCTCAGCCGGGCCTGCCGTTGCACATGCGGACGAGCTCGACGCGGCGGTCGCGGGCGCGGCCCACCCCGTGCCGTTCGGCCAGGCGCGCGCGAACCGCCTCTGCCCGCCGCTCCGAGAGCGTCTGGTTGGCGTGGGCCCTGCCCACACTGTCGGTGTGCTCCTCGACCGTCATGCGCCAGTCGGGATGGCGGGCGAGAATCCGGGCCACCGCGGCGAGCGAGCGGTCGGAGGCGGGATCGATGGTTGCCCTGTTGAAGGCGAAGTAGACGCCCGGCAGCTCGATGCGACAGGCGGTCTCCAGCTCCTGCTCGGGCGCGGCAGCGACTCCGGCGCCATCCCCGGCCACATGCACCGGGAAGTTCACCCGGACCAGCTGGAAGACATTTCCCGCCGCGAGCGAGCGGCGGGGGGGGG
>JBIOTT010000026.1:0-10247 GCA_044866195.1 Gemmatimonadales bacterium | reverse complement strand
ATCGCGATCGACGGCATGCACTTGTTCGCGGGTGAGGGCATCCCCGGCACGCGCGTCCGGCTGGTCTGGGCAAGGCTCAAGAAAGGCTCCCGGACGCCCTAAAGACGCCCTAAACATGACGGAAAGGCTCGGGCGCCTCCTCCGGCGTGGCCACCTTGTCCGCCTGCCGCTCGAGCGAGCGGCTCACGAGATCCTTCGAGCCCAGCCCGACCGCCAGCGCCAACGCCAGCACGATCCCGCCGAACAGAATCCCAAACGCAAGCTCGACGATCTTCCCGCCGATGCCGAGATGCTCGAGCGCCATCGCCGCAGCCAGGACCAGCACCAGCCACTTTACGCCGAGGCTCAGGAGCCGGGCGTACTGGAGGTTGTGGTTGACGGCACTGATCAGCACGCCCCGCGCGAGGAACCGAGCGAACACGTTGCCGACCAGGAACAGCGTCACGGCCGCCACCACGTTGGGGAGGTAGCGGAAGAGCCACATGGCGATCTCGGACGTGATGGTGGCGTCGAACGCGGCGATCCCGATGAGAAAGCCGATCAGGACCACCAGCCACGACACCGTCCGGGTCACCAGAATGCTGGGACTCTTGTTGGGAGACCAATCCGCCAACCCGGACAGGCCCCACCCCTCGAGACGCTCATCGAACCGGATGCCGCGCAGGGATCGTCTGAGCAGGGACGCGAGCACCCAGGCCGCTACGCACGAAAGGGCCAGGGCAACGACCAGCGCGACGAAGCCGGGCAGAAGATTCGCCAGGCCGGCGATCACGCGGTCGGACGACTGATTCAGGGCTTGCTGAGCTTGCTCCCACATTGGGCGTTCCTCCGCTTCACCGTCACGGGTTGAAGCGATCCGGCCATCGCCACCGGGATACGAAGTAAGGTTTCTGCGCCTCGAAGGCGGCTCCCAGCCGCTCGTGACGCTGCTCGACCGCAGCCGCGGTCGCGGTGCGGACCTCGGCCGCATACGACGCGACCCAGGCCCGGTACAGCGGGGTCATCGCCCCGAGGATGTGGTCGCGGCTCATGACCCGCAGCCGGAACGCGAGGGCGAAATCGTAGACGATGCGGGCCCAGAGATCGTCGGCGAGGCGAAACGCCTCCGGCGCGAGTTGGGTCAGCCGCTTGAGCTCCACCAGCGTCGCTGGGGGCAGCACCACCCCCCAGACGTCCTGCAGGTTGCGGTACCCCAACCGGAACGCCTCGATCATGCGGCTGACGTCGACGGCGCCCGCCTCCTCCGGTACGGCCCCAGCCATGCCAAAGGTTGGGACCGGCTGAGACGCGCGGACCTTTTGCCAACAGGCGGCGTTGCGCTCCAGATCGAGAAACAACGGCCCCAGCAGCTGGGCGACGGCCGCGCTGATTTCCGGCGGGTCCTTCTGCACCGGCACCGGGACGCCCAGTTGGGCCTGACCGATCTTGAACCCGCCGCAGGCGGCGTCGCTGGCGAACCAGATCGGCATGGCTCCGCGCTCGGGCGTGGGCGCCAGCTGGCGCTCGACCAGCCGGGCGGAGAAGCCGAAATCGGCGCCAACCGGAAACCGCAGCCGCTTGCCGTAGAGGGCGCGGCTCAGCGGAGCGATGACGGCGCTGCTCAAGAGCGCATCGAACCGGCGCCGGAGGTAACAGGGCGTCACCAGGTCAAAGTCCTGCTCGATCACCGGCTGGACCAGCCGCTGGAGCGCCTCGGGTGCGAGCGTGGTCGGGTCCGACCCTACCACGACGCAGGCCCGGGCCCCCAGCCGGCTGCTGGCCAGGAACACAGTGCGATAGGCCTCGCTCAGGCTCTCGCCCGGGGCGGGAAAGCGATCGACCGGAGTGATGGGGAACGGCAGGAGCGCGAGCTGTCCGTTGCCCGAACCGGCGGCGTCGGCCATGGCCCCATCCGGGTGCACCAGAACAGCCTTGGGGGCCGCCCCCACCCCGTTGAGCGCGCTGCGGACCCGCGCGGCGGTGTCGCGCAGAGCCTCACCCGTTGCAACGCCGGGGACTGCCACCACGATCTCCGCCTGGCCCAGTTGGGCCAGGCGGTCCCTCAACTCAGGTGACAGCGCCTCAAGATCGGGCATTCAATGTTCTCGGGCTGCTAGGACAGCAGACCCCAAAGCGGGATGCGGACCCAGGTCGGCCGGTTGTCCAACTCGTAGAGCAGCTCATACAGGGCTTTGTCGATCAGGTAGCTCTCGAGCAAGGCGGCGGCGCCGGCTTCCGTGCCGGGCAAGAGGTCGCTGCCGGCCAGCGCCTCGCGATATGCCCGCCGAAAGGCCGCACTGGTGGACTGCTCCCACAGCCGGGCCCAGGGCTCCAGGCGCTCGACTTCCTCCGGCCGGCGCGCCGTGTATCCGAGGAGCGCCGCATAGGCCGCGTAGCTGAACGATCGCAGCATGCCGGCCACGTCGCGAAGCGGCGAATGCTTGACCCGCCGCTGGTTCAGCGGTTGCATGGGCTCGCCCTCGAAGTCCAGGATGACGTAGTCGCCCTTCACCCGAAGGACCTGGCCCAGGTGGTAGTCTCCGTGGACCCGGATGCGGCGGCCCCCGATGCCACGATCCAGGTCGCGAAGCCGAGCCAGCATCTCGCGCCGGCGGCGAAGCACCAGCCCGGCATCTTCCACGGCCTCATCGGGCAGCCGGGGCAGGTTGTCCTTGAGCCGGTCGAACGAGCGGGCGGCGCGGTCGTGAAAGTCGTTCGCCAGCCGGGTGAGATCCTCGGGCCCGAGCGGCTCGGGCGCAAGCTCCGGATCGTCGTTGGCCGAAGCCAGCGCCAGATGAAGCTCGGCGGTTCGGCGCCCGAGGGTGGCCGCCGCATCGAGGTAAATGCCGACGTGCTCGCGCGGGTCGGGCGAACCGGCCGGGAACGGCTTGGGCGCGCAGGCCTCGTAGTAGCGTTGCAACTCTTCCAGCGTGCCGGTCCAGCCGTCCCCTTCGTTGGGCACCACCCCCTGAAGAATACCGAGCGTGGCGGATTGGCCATCATGCTCGTACTCGAGCGAGCCGGCATACGGCGGCACGTGGCTGAAGTGGGCCCGCTCGGTCAGAAAGCGGTCGAGCTCGCACTCGGGATTGACCCCGGCCTCGTGACGCCGGTACAGCTTGAGGATCAGTCGCTCGGCGAAAAACACCGACGTGTTGCTCTGCTCGGCCGCGGTCCGTCGCGGCGGCAGCGGGGTCGCGGCAGGGCCCCGGGCGGATTCGAAGCTGGTCCCGCGGGCTCCGCGAATGAGTCCCTGCCGGGTGGGCGCCCGGCTTTCCGTCTCGATGAAGCCGAGCAGGGCAACGCAGGTCGCGTCGTCGGCCAGCGCGTCGTGCAGAATCCCCGCCTGGCCCCCGCGGATCACCGCGCAGATCACCGATCCCGGCGTGGCCGCCAGCACGGCGTCGGCGGTGGCGCCGAAGCTCAGCGCCAGCGGGAGCACGTAGCGGTCGGGCTCGCCCTCCTGATACTCCACCCGGAGCAGCACCAGCACCGCTTCAGAATCGGTGACGGGTCCCCAGTCTTCGACGTGGGTTTCGTCAATGCGCCGGGCCTTTCCGCCAAACCAGCGCTGAGTGGCGAGGAAGCGGGGCAGCACCCGGGCGGTCAGCCGCCCGGTCTCGAAGCCCTCGAAGAGTCCCTCCCATCCCGACGACACATCGAGCGGGGTCTCGGCCTCCAACGTCTGCGAGGTGCGGGCCGCGATGGCCTGCGGCTCACCGTGCAGCTCGAACCAGAGGAACCCGTAGGGCCCGACGGTGAGCGGGTAAGGCTCCAGCCGGATGACCGGGAACTCGACGTAGCCGAGCATCTCTACCGGCATCATGCCTTCGTAGGCTGAGAGATCGAGCTCGACCGGCTGAGCGAAGCGGGAGAGGTTAGCCACGCAGAGAACCTGCTCGCTCTCGTAGCGCCGGACATACGCCAGCACCTTGCGGTTGGTCGGGTGCAGGAATTCCAGGGTGCCCCGGCCAAAGACCCGGAACAGCTTGCGGAGCGCAATCATGTTCCGGGACCAGTTGAGCAGCGAGGACGGGTCGGCCTGCTGGGCCTCGACGTTGACCGCCTCGTACCCGTAAATCGGGTCCATGATCAGAGGACTGTAGAGCCGTCCCGGCGTGGCTCGGGAGAAGCCGGCGTTTCGGTCCGCGTTCCACTGCATGGGCGTGCGCACCCCGTTGCGATCGCCCAGGTAGATGTTGTCCCCCATCCCGATCTCGTCCCCGTAATAAATGATCGGCGTCCCGGGAAACGACAGGAGCAGGCTGTTGAGCAGCTCGATCCGCCGGGGGTTGTGATCCAGCAGGGGGGAGAGCCGGCGGCGGATGCCGAGGTTGAGCCGCATCCGGGGATCTGCGCTGTAGGCGAAATACATGTAGTCCCGCTCGTCCGCGGTCACCATCTCGAGCGTGAGCTCGTCGTGGTTCCGGAGGAACAGGGCCCACTGGCAGATCGCCGGGATGGGCGGCGTCTGCGCCATGATGTCCACGATGGGAAAGCGATCCTCCAGCCGGAGCGCCATGAAGATGCGCGGCATCAGGGGAAAGTGAAACGCCATGTGGCACTCGTCACCCTCGCCGAAGTAGGGTCGGACGTCGGTGGGCCACTGGTTCGCCTCCGCCAGGATCATGCGGTTGCCATATTGGTCCATCTCCCGCCGGATCTGCTTGATGATGGCATGGGTCTCGGCCAGGTTCTCGCAGTTGGTGCCCTCGCGCTCCAGCAGATAGGGGATGGCGTCGAGCCGGACGCCGTCGACTCCCATGTCGAGCCAGAAGCGCAGGGCTTTGGTCACCTCCTCCACCACGGCCGGGTTGTCGTAGTTGAGGTCCGGCTGGTGGGCAAAGAAGCGGTGCCAGTAGTAAGCCTTGGCGACCGGGTCCCAGGTCCAGTTCGACTTCTCCGTGTCGGTGAAGATGATCCGCGCCTGGCTGTACTTCTGGTCGGTGTCACTCCAGACATAGAACTCGCGCTCTGGAGAGCCGGCGGGCGCCTCGCGGGCGCGCTGAAACCAGGGATGCTGGTCCGAGGTGTGGTTGACCACCAGCTCGATGATCACTTGCAGCGCGCGCGCATGGGCGGCCTGGAGAAAGGCCTGAAAGTCCTCCAGCGTCCCGTAGCTCGGGTGCACGTTCAGGTAGTCGGCGATGTCGTAGCCGTCGTCCCGGAGCGGTGACGGGAAGAACGGGAGCAACCAGATGCAGGTGATGCCGAGGTCCTGAAGGTAGTCCAGCTTCTGGACCAGTCCGCCGAAGTCGCCGATGCCGTCGTTGTTGCTGTCGAGAAAGGCCTTGACGTGCAGCTCGTAAATGATGGCGTCCTGGTACCACAGTGGATCGGTCGCGCTGCCGGGTCGCTTCACCATGGGACATCCGGGCTCCGGCTCATGCGAAGTAATCGAAGTCGCGCTCGGTGCGCACTCGGCGGTGCACCTGGAGCAGGTGGGCTGGCAGCGTTGCCGGGCTGAGGTCGACGAAGTTGCGCGGGCCCTGCCACAGGAAGCGGTTTCCGCTCAGCAGGTCGTCGACCTCGAACGGCCGATCCGCTGCGATGCCCAGCGCGGCGAGATCGAGGTCGACCATGCCGTGCTGAGAATGGAACGGGTCGAGGTTGACTACCACGATCACCGCGTCGCCCTCGGCGTCGGCGGCGGTCTTGCTGTAGCAGAGCAGCTGCGGGTTGTCGGTCGGGTGGAAGCGGAGCGTGTCGTTCCGCTGGAGAGCCGCCTGCTGCCGACGGAACCGGTTCAGGGTCGTGATCAGCGGGCACAGGCTGGCCGGGTCGTCGAGCGAGCGGTGCTTGAGCTCGTACTTCTCCGAATCGAGATACTCCTCGCTCCCCGGCGCGCGGGGCGTGTTTTCCCCCAGCTCGAAGGCAGGACCATAGATGCCGTAGCTCGCGCCAAGGGTCGCCGCCAGCACCAGCCGGATGGCAAAAGCCGGCCGCCCGCCTACCTGCAGGAACTCGGGCAGGATGTCCGGCGTGTTGGGCCAGAGGTTCGGACGAAAGAACTGCTTCACCTCGGTGGTGGTCAGCTCGGTGAAATACTCCGTCAGCTCCGCCTTGGTGTTGCGCCAGGTAAAGTAGGTATACGACTGGGAGAACCCGAGCTTCGCCAACCGGTGCATCACCTTGGGCCGGGTGAAGGCTTCGGAGAGGAGCAGCACGTCGGGATGACGGGCCTTCAACTCCTGAATCACCCACTCCCAGAACGTGAACGCCTTGGTGTGCGGGTTGTCCACCCGGAAGATGCGGACGTCCTGCTCGATCCAGAAGAGGAACACGTCCCGCAGGGATTCCCAGAGCTGGGGCCAGGCCGGCGTCTCGAAATCGAGCGGATAGATGTCCTGGTATTTCTTGGGCGGGTTCTCCGCGTATTGAATGGTCCCGTCCGGACGGCGGCGAAACCACTCGGGGTGATCCCGCACCCAGGGGTGGTCCGGAGAGCATTGGAACGCAACGTCGAGTGCCACCTCCAGGCCGGCGTCCCGGGCTCGACTGACTAGGCGCCGGAAATCGCTCAGGGTGCCGAGCTCGCGATGCACGCCCGTGTGCCCACCGTCCGGAGCGCCGATGGCCCATGGGCTGCCCACCTCGACCGGCCCGGCGGACTCGACGTTGTTCTTTCCCTTACGGAATGCCTTCCCGATGGGGTGAATGGGCGGCAGGTAGAGCACGTCGAACCCCATGCCCGCGATATAGGGAAGCCAGGCCTCACAGTCACGGAAGGTGCCGTGGCGGCCGGGCTCGGCCGCGCAGGAGCGGGGGAAGACCTCGTACCAGGTGGAAAAGCGCGCCTTCTCCCGGTCGACCACGATGCCGAGCTCGCGGTCGTAGCGGGTTGCCAGGCGACGATCCGGGTGACGAAACACCAGCTCGGCAAGCGCGTCGTCCAGGGCGAGCGCTCCCAGGTAGGCGAGGTCGGCCGGCTGCCGGAGCTGCTGCGCCCAGGCCCGCAGCCGCTCCGCCTCGGGCCCGCCGGCGCGACTGGCCGCGTCCTCGACCAGCTCGGCTCCGATCAGCAGGTCTACCCGAAAGTCCTGAGCGGCCTCGACCCGCTTGCGAAGGTCTGACCGCCAGGTGCGAAAGCGGCTGACCCAGCCCTCGATGGTGTAATGGTACGTCCCGACGTCGCTGACGACGAACTCACCCCGCCAGCGGTCGTTCCCGAGCGACGTCATCGGCACCTCTTGCCAGGTTTTCTCGGTGCCGCAGCGATAGAGCAGCCGGCATTCGATCTGGTCGTGGCCGTCGGCGAAGACGTCGGCCTCCACTATCACTGCTTCGCCGGACACGCGCTTGATGGGGAACCGGCCCCCGTCGATCTCGGGATCGACCCCCTCGATCACAACCCGGTTCCGACCCTCAGTTGGCAGCACCATGGCCCTCCTCCGCACTCACTCGTCGGTCGCCCAATTCACGGCATACAAAGCCTTCCATGGGTCGGCCCAGGGCGCAAGCGGGGCTCAGGATTTGCCTCGGCGCGGCCCTGGGGCGATATTCTAAGTCCATGCGGAACAGCCGTTTCGCGATTCTCGACCCATCCGCCGGAATCAGCGGCGACATGCTTCTCGGCGCGCTGGTCGCTGCGGGAGCCTCCGAAGCCTGGCTCGGTGGGCTGCCCGCAAGACTCGGCATCCCCGAGGTGGAGATCGAGGTGCGCCGGGTCGCCCGCTGCGGAGTCAGGGCCACCAAGGTCGACGTCCGGCTTCCCGGCGGGCAGCTGGAAGGTCCCGCCGACATCGAGCACCCCGAGCCTCACGCCCACGCTCACGGGGACGTGCACGACGCTCATCGCCACGTGGGCGATCTCCTCTCGATGATCGATCGGGCGCCGCTGTCGCCGTGGGTGAAGCAGCGGGCCGCCCGCGCGTTCCGCCTGGTCGGCGAGGCCGAGGGGAGGGTCCATGGCGTGCCCCCGGAATCGGTCGCGCTGCACGAGGTCGGGGCGCTGGATGCGCTGGTGGACATCGTGGGCGGCATCGAGGGGTTCGAGCAGCTGGGCGTGACCCAGGTGTACCATCGCCCAGTTGCGGTGGGGACCGGGTGGGTCCGCGCCGCTCACGGAGCGCTCGCGGTTCCCACGCCGGCCACGGCATTGCTGCTCGAGGGGCTCGAGCTCGCCCCCAACGGCCCGGTGACCGGTGAGGCGACCACGCCGACCGGTGCGGCGCTGCTGCGGGTGCTGTCCGCAGGAGCCCCGCCGGCGCGGTGGCGCGCGATATCGGCGGGGAACTGGGGGGCGGGCACGCGCGATCCGGCGGGCTATCCCAACGCGCTGCGGCTGGTCCTCGCCGAGCCGGTGCAGGAGGCCGGGGAGGTGGTCGTCCTGGCTACGGATGTGGACGATCTCAGCCCGGAGTACCTGGACCCGCTCCGGGAGGCGCTGGTGGCAGCCGGGGCTCTCGACGTTCAGGTCTGGACCACGCAAATGAAGAAGGGCCGAACCGGGTTCCGGGTCGAGGCCGTGGTTGCTGCCGCGGATGCGGACCGGGTAACCGAGGCGCTGTTCCGCCACAGCACCACGGCGGGCGTGCGGCGTGCAGTGGCGGAGCGGGTCACCTTGCCGCGGCATGAGCTGGAGCTCGAGGCGGCTGGTGGCTCGGTTCGGGTCAAGGTGCTCGACGGCCCCGACGGTCCGCGAGCCAAGCCGGAATACGACGATGTCGCGGCGGCGGCCCGGCGGTCGGGGCGCCCCGTTCACGAGCTGGCGCGGGAGCTCCAGGCCCGCGCCCTCGCCCTGGTAGCCAATCACGCTGCCGGGGCGTCCCCTACGATCAAGGAGTCCTGACGCGTGTCTCGTACGCTTGTTTTCGTCTCGGCGTTTCTGCTTTGGGTCGCGGCCGGCCGCTCTCAGCTGGCGGCGCAAGCGCAAACCAACGATCGCGTGGCGAAGGCCATGGCGCAGCAACGCGGCTTCCTGCCGCCTGCGTGCAAAGCCGCAGCCGGCGGAGGCGGCAAGATCAACGACCTGGTGCGTGACCTTCGCGGGGCGGCGGGCCAGTCGGACCCGGCCAAGCGCAAGGCCCAGCTCGATGCGGTCCGGCCGAAACTTCGGGAGGCCGTGACGACCGGAGGGGAGGGGAGCAACCCGGCTGGCTGGATCTATCTGGGCCGAGCCGATCTCTACGCCGGCGACATCGCGGGGGCGGACAGCGCCTTTTCCCAGGCAGAGAAGCTCGCCCCGGATTGCAAGGAGGATACCGACCGGTGGCGCCAGATTGCCTGGACCCCGCTGATGAACGCCGGCATCGCCTTCGCCAACGGCAACAAACCGGATTCGGCGCGGGCGCTCTTTCTGCAGTCGAATACCATCTACCGCGGGAGTCCGTCAGCCTTCGCGAACCTCGGCGTGATCTACGCCAACACGGGCAAAAACGACACCGCCGCGGTCTACTTCAAGCAGGCGGCGGAGATCGCGGCGAAAGACACGATATTCGCCGACGAGCAGAGGTTCGCGACCGTCAATCTCGGCGTCGTGCTCACCCGGGCCAAGCGGTACGACGAGGCGATCGCGACTCTCGAGCAGTATCGCAAGATGGTGCCGAAGGACACCACTGCCGGCAAGTCGCTGCACTCCGCCTACTGCGGTGCGAACCAGCCTGAAAAGGCGGCGGCCCTGGAGAAAGAGCAGAACCTGCCTCCCTGCTCGGTTGCCGGCGGCGACGCGTCGAGCCTGGTGGAGAAGGGCGTGGCGGCGTTCAATGCCAACAAGTTCGTCGAAGCAGCCGATCTGTTCGGACAGGCCTACGCCAAGCAGCCGTACAACCACGACGCGCTGCTCAACCAGGCAACCGCGTACTTCAAGGCAAAGAACGGCCCCAAGCTGGTCGAGGCGGCCACACCGCTGGTCGCGCTCGAGCCGATGAACGAGACGGCGCTGCAGCTGTTGGAGCAGGGGTACCGGGAGACCAAGCAGCTGGACAAGCAGGTGGCGACGGTCACCCAGCGGCGGGCCCTTCCGGTCAAGCTCGAGACCAAGAGCATCCTGATCAGTCCGACCGACATCAAGATCGGCCTGCAGGCAACCGGGCGGGATGCGCGCGACGCGAAGGACGCGCCGGTGAAGGCCGCGCCGGTGAACCTGACGTTCGAGCTGCTCGGCGCCGACGGAAACGTCGTTGCGACCCAAGACGTGACCGTGCCCCCGCTGGCCGCGGGCGCCGCGCAGGAGGTCACGGTGGCGGCGCAGGCCAACGGGATCAATGGGTGGCGGTATAAGGTGAAGTCGTAAGAAGCGGGAGAAAGGGGGAAAGGGGGAATGGGAT
>JBIOTT010000025.1:0-3174 GCA_044866195.1 Gemmatimonadales bacterium | reverse complement strand
CGGCGCGCCGGATGATGCGGCGGAGGACGTAGCCGCGGCCCTCGTTGGACGGCGTGACGCCCTCTGCGGCGAGGAACGTCATGCCCCGGCCGTGGTCGGCGATCACCCGGTGCGCCTTCGTTGCGTCGGGCGAGTCCCCGTAGGCGACGCCGGAGTCGGAGGCGGTCCACCGCATGATCTCCTGGAAGCCGTCGGTGTCGTAGACGGACGCAACCTGCTGGAGGATGCGGGCGGTGCGCTCGAGTCCGAGACCGGTGTCGATGTTCTGCTTCGGGAGCGGCGTGAGATTCCCATCCGGGTGCAGCTCGTACTCCATGAACACGAGGTTCCAGAACTCGAGGAAACGCTCGCAGCGCGTGCAGCTCGGCTTGCAGTCGGGCTCGCCGCAGCTGTGCTCCTCGCCCCAGTCCCAGTAGAGCTCGGAGTCTGGCCCACACGGCCCAGGGCCGCCGACCGACCAGAAGTTCTCCGACGACGGCAGCGGCACGATGCGCTCCGGCGGCATGCCCACCCGCTCCCAGAGGTCGATCGCAACCTGGTCCGGGCCGAGCCCGAGCTCCGGGTCGCCGGCGTGGACGGCTTGCCATCGGCTGACCGGTACAGCCTCACTGGTCCCGGTGAAGATGGCGAACCGGGCGAGGATCGAAACGGCCTCGATCACCAGCAGCGCTGCCGCCAGCAGAAGAAGCAGAAATCCGAGCCATCGACCCATGGACTGCAAACTCCTCAGCGCTGCCGAGGATCATGGGCGGCCGCATCAAGCTCCTTGCGAAAGCAGCGGATGACTTCCACCTCCTGGAAGCCGAGTGCCCGGTGGGCCGCGGCGCTGGTGAGGTTGTCGGCGACCGCGTCGGAGGCGAACTCGGTGCAGCCCATGCTCCGGGCCCAATCCTCCGCGGCGGCCACCAGCGCCCGGCCGATCCCTTTCCGGCGCTGCTCCGGGACGACGTACCATCCCTCGAGGAACCCGACCGGGCTGGTGTTACAGCCTTCCGCGTATGCCCGGCGCGAGAGCTCGGCAAAGCCCAGCAGCGCGCCGCCGGGGCCACGATCCACCGCCACCAACACCGCCTCCAGCATGGAAGCGGCCCCCCGATCCGGCGCCGAGAAGAAGCGCGCCACCTCGGCGGCCAGTTCCGCCTGAGGCTGGTCCGGCCACAAGCGGGCGCGGAGCGCGGTCCAGCGCTGGGCGTCGGCCGGTGTCACGGGTCTGATCTGGAAGCCCGGCCGCGGCATGCTAGCCGGGAACTCTCGATTGCGCTCGGCTGCTGCCATTTCACCCCGCCTCGACCAGCCCCGCGAGCTTTCCCAAGGACGACCGCCATCCGGCCTCGTTGTCCATTTCATTCAATCCGGGCGGAAGCCCATCATGAGTTGCGAGCACATCGGTGCCGCCGTCCGCCTCGGTGAGTGCAATGGTAATGGTCATCTCTCCGCGAAGGCTCGGATCTGTAGTCTCGAACTCGACCACCTCGACGACCTTTTCATTCTCCACCAGTCTCACGAAGCGGCCGTGGAAGGTGTCGGTTTGAGCGGTCGTCTTACCTGCTGCGGTGGGGCTGTCGTAGGTGAGCGAGATCCGAAAGGAGCCATCTTCCCGAGCATCGAACGCATGCACGCGGCTGGTCATTCCGGTTGGAACCATCCAGGTTGCGACCGCGCGGGCGTCAAGCAGCGCGCGATAGACCGCCGCGGGCGGCGCATTCATGTGGAGCTTGATGCAGGTCGAGCTCACGCCGGAAGATTGGCACCCAGGGAAGAACAGGCAAGCGAGGGTTGGCCCGGAAGAGGGCGGTTGTGCCCCGCCCTTTTCTCATGCAAATTCCTGCTTCCGATCCAGGCTCCGATACTGAATCGCCTCGCTGACGTGGGCCGTCGTCAGTTCCTCGGCACCGGCCAGGTCCGCGATCGTGCGGGCGATCTTGAGCACCCGGTGGTAGGCCCGGGCGGAGAGACCGAGCCGGGCGACGGCCTGGCGCAATAGCGATTCGACCGGCTCGCTCAGCCGGCAATGGCGCCGGAGGTCGCGGGCGCTCATGTGGGCGTTGGCATGTACGCCCCGGATTCCCCGGAAGCGAGCCCGCTGAATTTCACGCGCGTGCTCGACCCGTTCCTGGATCTCGGCGCTGCTCTCGCCCGATTGAGGGCCGACCAGATCGCCGTAGGCGACCGCGGGCACCTCGAGATGGATGTCGATCCGGTCGAGCAGCGGCCCGGAGATGCGGGAGCGGTAGCGCTCGATTGCCAGCGGGCCGCAGCTGCACCGCTGAGAAGGATCACCGAAATAGCCACAGGGACACGGGTTCATGGCGGCAGCCAGCATGAACCGAGCGGGATAGGTGAGGCTCATTGCTGCACGGCTCAGAGTGACGACGCCGTCCTCCAGCGGTTGCCGCAGCACCTCCAGCACGTTTCTTCGAAACTCGGGCAGCTCGTCGAGAAACAGCACGCCCCCGTGGGCAAGGCTCACCTCGCCCGGACGCGGGGATGAGCCGCCGCCGATCAGGCCGGCATCGCTGATCGTGTGGTGTGGCGCCCGAAATGGGCGCACCGATAAGAGAGACTGACCAGCCGGCAGGGTACCGGCGACACTGTGAATCTTGGTGGTCTCGAGCGCCTCCTCGAGGCTCATGGAAGGCAGAATGGACGGAAGCCGCCGCGCCAGCATCGTCTTCCCCGCTCCGGGCGATCCGATGAGCAGGATGTTATGACTGCCTGCGGCAGCGACCTCGAGCGCCCGCTTTGCGGCCGCCTGGCTCCGGACGTCGCTGAAGTCGGCCTGATCGTGGCTCGACACCCCCATCAGAGCAGCGAGATTGGCTCGGGCCGGCGGGATAATCTGGCGGCCGCTGAGATGGGCGCAGGCCTCGAGCAGGGTGCGGGCGCCGCACACCTCGATTCCCTCGACCACGCTCGCCTCGGGGACGTTGGCCTGGGGCAGCAACACGCCGGCATGCTGCGCCGAGCGGGCCGCGAGTGCCATCGAGAGAGCCCCACGAACCGGGCGGAGATCTCCCTCGAGACCGACCTCGCCGAGGACCATCTGGTTCTCGAGCCGGTCCTCCGGCAGTTGGCCGCTGGCCACGAGGATGCCGAGCGCGATGGGGAGGTCGAATGCCGATCCGTTCTTTCGGATATCGGCGGGCGCGAGGTTGACGGTGATGCGCCGGAGCG